>CAZMDM010000093.1:0-5728 GCA_964564775.1 uncultured Desulfonema sp.
CTATGACTCTTTCACCTATAATCTGGTTCAGATGTTTCGGAAATATCCGCTTGACATCCATGTATATCGCAGTGATCATATCTCTTTGGAAGAGATAGAAAAATTCGTTCCGGATTATGCGCTGATCAGTCCCGGACCCAAAGATCCGGCTCATGCGGGCATTTCTATTCCGATGATTCAGCGGTTTTACAAAAAATTTCCGATTCTTGGGGTATGTCTGGGAATGCAGGCAATGAACGAGGCTTTCGGCGGTGTAACTGTCCGCGCGCCTGTCCCCATGCACGGAAAGACCAGCCGGATATTTCACAATAACACAATGATCTTCAAAGATATTCCATCATCATTTCGAGCAGCTCGGTATCATTCCCTGATGGTTCGCTTTGATCAGAGTGAACTGAGTGTAACCGCTACGAGTGATGACGGCGTTATTATGGGGCTGTCTCATCCCGAATATCCGCTTCACGGGGTTCAGTTTCACCCTGAAAGCTTTTTAACCGAATACGGATTCGCATTGGTGGAAAATTTTTTATACAGACCTCTTGATAAAATTTAACAGGAAAAAATGAAAAAAATTATTCTGATCGGATTTGTTTTGTTGGCAAGCATTTCTCACGCGGAATCTTTGTCCAAAGGACGGCGGATTGTGGGAGGGTATGAAAGTGTTCCGCATGCATATCCGTGGATGGCTGCACTGGTTGATTCCGAATCGCGGACAACATACAGCGGTTTGTTCTGCGGCGCTTCCCTGATTCATTCGCGCTGGCTTGTAACTGCTGCTCATTGTGTGAAAGATGATTCCGGCAGAGATTTAAAGCCCCATAATCTCGAAGCTGTGCTGAATATCCACAATCTCAAAACCGAAACCGGCGATAAGGTTATGGCAAAACGGATACTTGTTCATCCTCGGTATGATTACTGGGGAAGCAATGATTACGATATTGCCTTGATAGAGCTTGAGCGGGATATGCCCTACCCAACCATCGGATGGCTGAGTGATGATCGCAATCTTGTGGGAGAAGAAAGCCTTGTACTCGGATGGGGATATACCAACCGAAGAGACCCTGAAACACTGATGGAAGTAAGTATGCCGATCATCTCGAATGCGATCTGCAACGCGGATTACAATATGGATGGCAGCTACGGCAAAAATCCAGTAAGCGACCTGATGATCTGTGCCGGAGCAGACGGCAAAGATTCATGTTCCGGGGACAGCGGAGGTCCTCTGATCATCAAAGATGGGAATAACTGGAAGCTTGCGGGAATCGTCAGTTGGGGAAGCGATCCATGTGCTGAAAAAGGGCTTTACGGAGTCTATACCAAAGTATCCGCATTCACAGCATTTATCAACAGCTATGTTCCTGCTGTTCTCGAAGCGCCTCAGACCTCTTTGACCGTTTCGGGAACCCGTGTTATGTATTCATGGACTCCTGTGCCGCTGGCAGAGGGATATCTGTTGTCGTATGCGCCGTATCCTGACGTGAGCTATATCCGTACCGCAGACATGGGAAAAAAAACCTCTCTGTCCCTCGATCTGTGGAAAGGAGCGGCATATTATGTGGCAATTCAGGCATACACCGGCAGCGGCACAAGCCCTTATTCTCGGATTGATTTTTTCGTGATTCCCCAATAGCTACTATCGCGCCCGTTCTCTGATTTCGATTGTGGCAGACTCTCCGCTTCTCACATTTCTGACCGTTACCTGCCCGTTACCGTTATGAGTGGCTTCGACTCTGTCTCCCATCTGCGCGTTGCGGAATACATCGGCATAACCGGCTTTGGCAGGGTCAACCACAGTTCCCGATGCCGAGCCGCCGCTTTTGGAATAAAAGCCTTTTTGGGAAATTCGGATTCCGAAATGCTCCAGCGTAACATATTTGTATCCGCCGCCGATATAGATGCTGCTGCCCTGACCGGCTCCCCATGATCCTCCGCTCCGACTGCTTTTGGCTGCTGACTTTTTGGCTTTTCTCACTCTGGCGGCATCCGCAGGAAGCGCCATAGTCAGTGCAAGTACAGCGATACCGGCAACTATCATTATTTTTTTAAACATCTTACCCCTCCTGAGATATGTGATTTTTATGAATATACCCCTGTCTGACAATAAGGTCAATGCTTTTCAGCGATAAATCCTGATGTGGGGATTAAAATTCTTGAATAAAAACTCCGATTCGAATATAGTGCCTTATCTTTTTTGAAACGATTGATATAAGCCAATGAAAGCACTGATTCTTGCAGCAGGTTTCGGTACAAGGCTTCTTCCCTACACCGGATACCTGCCCAAACCTCTGTTCACGATTAGTGGACGTCCTCTGCTGGATATTCACATTCGAAATCTCGAAGCTGCCGGATGCCGGGCAGTTGCCATCAATACCCATCATCTGCATCGGAAAATCGAAAATTTCATTTCGAATCAACACTATCGGATTCCGGTGATCATGCGCTATGAGCCTGAAATTCACGGAACCGGCGGCGCAATCGGAAATTTTCGGGATTTCTGGGATAATGAGCCGTTCATGGTCATCAACAGCGATATTTATACTGACATTGATTTTCGCGAAGTTTATAATTTTCATCTCAGCCATCCGCATCCGGCAACGCTGGTCATGTATGACGATTCCGAATTCAACACGGTCTGTGTGAATGAACATAGCTTTATCAACGGCTTTTCAAAACGTTGCACGTTGCACTCTGCACTCTGCACTTTTACCGGCATTCAGGTTCTCGATCCCGAAATTCTCGATCTGATTCCCGAACGCGTGTTTTCATCCAGCATTGATGCGTTTCGAAAATTGATGCAGCAGGGAAAGCATATCAAAGCGTTTATGGCAACGGATTGCTCTTGGAAAGATTTGGGAACTCCGGAGCGTTACCGGGATACGGCAATCGAAGAAATCGGCATTGCTGCGTTCAGACAGGCATATCCGAAAGCATCTCATCGGCAGATTGTGCGGACAGAGCTTAACGGCGATGGCTCTGATCGAAAATGGTATCGCCTGGTATCGGGTGAGCATTCTCTGATTCTGGCAGATCACGGCATCCGGCAGAGTGATGCAACTCAGGAAGCAGATTCATTTATTGACATCGGACAGCATCTGTATCGTCAGGGAATCGCTGTTCCGAAAATTCATTGTTATGACAGGTTTTCGGGGCTTGTGGTGTCGGAAGATGTGGGCGATATTCATCTGCAAACCGCAGTCCGGTATGCAAAAAATGATGCCGAAATTGTATCGCTATATTGCTCTGTGATTGATGACATGATTACAATGTCTGTTCGGGGGCGGGAAAATTTTCAGCCTTCATGGACATATCAGACACCCGAATATGATCGGGAAGTTATTTTGCAGAGAGAATGCCGGTATTTTACAGAAGCGTTTTTAAACGGCTATCTGGGCTTGAAAATTACGTTTGAAGAACTTCGGGATGAATTCGAATTTTTGGCAGATCAGATTCTCGAATATGCCATCACCGGCTTTATGCACCGCGATTTTCAATCCAGAAATATCATGATTCAACATCATAAATGCTATTTTATTGATTTTCAAGGCGGAAGAATCGGACCCATTCAATATGATCTCGCGTCTTTGCTGATCGATCCTTATGTGGATCTGAATGAGGATATTCGGGAAAAACTGCTGAATTACTGCATTGAGCGCCTTGGTGCGGATGAGATGCGGTTTCGCAAAGGATATAAGTATTGCTGCATCAGCCGGAATCTTCAGATGCTGGGTGCATTCGGATATCTGAGTCGTGTTAAACAGAAGGCTTTTTTCGAGCAATATATTCCGATAGCATTCAATGGGTTAAAATATCGGTTGTCAAAATTCGGTCAGAGCCGGTTAAAGCAGGCTGTCGAGACGGCAATATTCGGATGATGTCAATCATCAGAACTCACCTTACGCAGTAATAAGCATCAAAGGGGAAAGACGCTCATCGTCTCCCCCTTTATGATTTGCTCAATCAGAACTTATTTTCTGCCGGTATATTCCGCATACGTCATTGCCACTGTACGATACACCAGATGGGCGAGTTTCGAGAACGGCAGGAACGCAAACAGATTGAATACGAACATCAGATGGATGAAATAAATCAGATACGACAATCCTGCGGAGCCAGCAAGTCTTGTCATTTCTGCCAGAAGACCGGTTATGCCCAGACCGAATACCAAGCCCAGCAGATACCAATCTTTGTAGGTGCTGACCTGATCGGGATTGGACAGACGATCTTTGATCATCAAGCCGCTGCCGATCACCAGAGCAATACCGCCAATATTGGCAAGCCATTTGACCGGATTCAACTGAGAGTATGGTCCGTGAATTTGGAACACATACAGCACGACAAAGAAAATGTTGGTAACAATGAACAATGCGATAAACGCATAAAATACCATCAGATGCGATGTGGCGCGATCCTGATTTTCACCACATTCGGAAAACTTGTTGTGCTTTAAGATGGTCGGCAGAACCTTGACCAATGCCTGCAAAAATTCTTTGGGATCGATCTTGTCTTTGGTGGTCTTGCCAGTCTTCAAGGCATCCTGATGAATATCATTGAGGAATCGCTTGAGACTCATGGCAAAGGTAAACACCACAAAGCCCGCAAGCGGCACAAAGATCATATCCACCAGCCATGTCGAAAAGAATTTGGCATGAGCAATTTCATCTCCGCTCGGCGAAAAATTCAGCCAATGGATTCCGAACATTTTCAGAAATATTCCCAATACCAGAAAAACCACCACAGGCATCGCAATCAGTACGGGCAGCTTTTTGGGATCATTGACCAGTTGGGCAAGCTTTTTGGGAGCGGCATATTCGGAAATCGCATACGAGCGGATGGCTGCCAGCACATCTCCGGGTTTTGCGCCTCTGGGGCATCTCGATGTACAATCGCCGCAATTGTGGCAAAGCCAAATATCTGCGTTGCCGACCAATCGGTCTTTCAATCCCCACGATGCGGCAATCATTTCTTTTCTGGGAAACGGTTTGTTATCCGGTGCAATCGGACAGGCAACCGAACAGGTGGCGCACTGGAAGCATTTTTTCAGAGACTCCGCGCCCATCCCGCTGATCTCTTTTATAAAACCGACATCAGGTTCGACCATGAATTTATCCGACATTATCTTTTTCTCCTCCTCATGGAAAGAGTGCAAAGTCTAATATGCAAACTGCAAATCAACTTTGCACTTTTAACTTTTAACTTTGCACTACTTAGAATCCTTTGAACGGGTTGGGTCCGAGTCCTTCGATCACGCCTGCAAAATCATTGATAAGCTGCGGAACTTTGTCATACTCGTCAATCGCGATTTCAAACTGAGCCACGCGCTCGATTTCCAATGCAAGGCTCTGGAGCGCTTCGCCGATTTTCTTCATACGGATACTGGCAAGTTCGCTGCCTTTGACAAAGTGGCACTGATAATCGTCGCCATGACGGCATCCGAGCAGAAATACACCATCCATACCTTTTGACAGCGCGTCTTTGATCCAGATTACGTTCATCGAACCCAGACAGCGGATCGGAATCAAGCGCACATCGGCAGAGAAAGACAGCTTGTTCATGCCAGCGATATCAATTGCCGGATATGCGTCATTTTCGCAGACAAAGCCGAGAATTCTCAAGGGGGGTTCGTCAAAATCATCTGCAGACGGAACGCTGATGGCTTTGACCATAGAACCAATGCTGTCAATATTGTAATCTGCAAAACCGATAATACGTTCAGGACATGCACCCATAC
>CAZMDM010000094.1:0-5961 GCA_964564775.1 uncultured Desulfonema sp.
TCGATGACAAGAGATAATCCGAGACGATTCACTTGAAATAATTCCGAAAGTCCTTTATGATTCTGTCTTCCAGCATCAGGGATACCCGATTCACGGAAATGAATCCCGATGGGATATTGATTCTGAAAATATCAAATAAAAAGAGTATTCATGAAAACCATTGTTTTAGCCTATCACAACATCGGCTGTGTCGGCATCAGAGCCTTGATTGCAAACGGCTTTGAAATTGCCGCAGTATTTACCCATAAAGACGATCCTGAAGAGACGATCTGGTTCGATTCCGTTGCGGCACTCACGGCATCTTACCATATTCCGGTATTCGCGCCGGAAGACATCAATCATCCGATCTGGGTAAAAAAAATCAGAGACTTAAACCCTGATATTCTGTTTTCATTTTATTACCGGAATATTGTCAAGCCTCCGATTCTTGAGATTCCGCGCAAAGGATGCCTGAATCTTCACGGGTCGCTGCTTCCGAAATATCGGGGCAGATCGCCAATCAACTGGGCAATTTTAAAAGGTGAAAAAGAATGCGGGGCAACGCTGCACTACATGACGCCCAGACCCGATGACGGCGATATTGTTGCTCAAAGCAGGGTCGCAATTGAAGATAATGATACTGCCAAATCCATGTTCGACAAAGTAACTCGCTTGTGTGAACAGATGCTAGCAGAGGTTCTACCGAAAATCAAAGCCGGAACCGCGAAAAAAACTCCGCAGGATCATTCTCAGGCAACATATTACGGCGGCAGACGCCCCGAAGACGGCGAAATCAATTGGAATGAAAGTGCGTCTCAGATCAGAAATCTAGTCAGAGCCGTAACTTATCCGTATCCGGGTGCATTCAGCTTTATCGGAAATCGCAAATGCCTGATCTGGTCGGTAACGGAACTGCCCAGTGCCGATCTATCTGCTGCGCCGGGAACCATCCTGTCAGTCAACCCCCTGACCGTAGCCTGCGGCAAAGGTGCTGTCAGAATTGATTTCGGTCAGCCCGAAAAAGGCATCTATATCAGCGGCGCGCAGTTGGCAGCCGAACTCAGGCTGGTCGAAGGCATGTCTTTCGGTCCCTGCATCAGCAGTTGTATTGAGGAGGTTCGGAAAAAAAGCGTTCTGATTCTGGGAGTTGACGGCTTTATTGGCAATGCGCTGACCGAGCGGTTATTAAAAAGCGGCAAGTACGAAGTTCATGGCATGGACTTGAGATCAGGCTATATTCAGCGATTTCTCAATGAACCCCGATTTCATTTTCACGAAGGCGATATTGCGATTCATCGGGAATGGATCGAATATCATATCCGAAAATGCGATATTGTTCTGCCGCTGATTGCCATTGCCACCCCGATTGAATATACTCGGAATCCGCTGCGGGTTTTCGAGCTGGATTTCGAAGAAAATTTACGAGTGGTGCGATACTGTGTAAAATATCAGAAACGCATTATTTTTCCTTCGACTTCCGAAGTTTATGGCATGTGTGATGAAGAAGTATTTGACGAGGACAATTCCAAGCTGGTACTGGGTCCGATCAGAATGCAGCGATGGATTTATTCCTGTTCCAAGCAGTTACTGGACAGAGTGATCTGGGCATACGGACAGCATCAGGGCTTGCAGTTCACCCTGTTCAGACCCTTCAACTGGATCGGTCCCCGGTTGGACAGCCTGGCTTCTGCGCGAATCGGAAGTTCGAGAGCAATTACCCAACTGATTCTCAATCTTGTTGAAGGTACACCCATTCAGTTGATTGACGGCGGAGAGCAAAAGCGCTGCTTCACCGATGTTTCCGATGGAATCGAATGTCTGTACCGAATTATCGAAAACAAAAACAATGCTTGTGATGGCAAAATCATCAATATCGGCAATCCCGACAATGAAGCCAGCATTCGAGAGTTGGGCGAAATTTTGGTGAAAAAATTCAAGGAGCATCCCTTGAGATCGAAGTTTCCGCCGTTTGCCGGGTTCTTGGAAGTGGAAAGCGGCTCATATTACGGCAAGGGCTATCAGGATGTTCAGCACAGACGTCCGAGTATCAGAAATGCCAAACGCCTTGTCAATTGGACGCCGCAGGTCAATTTGGAGCAGTCTGTCGGAGAGACATTGGATTTCTTTCTGCGGGAGGCATTGAACAGCGTAGTATGATATAGATAAAACTGAAAAAAGAGAGTGATAATGATACAACCCCATCGGCACAGAGAAGAATCCGTCAATACTCAGCTTGCCATACTTCTTACACAGCATGGCATTATCGCGGAGTCCGAAACCATTCAACGGTCCGGGCAGCACAGACCGGACGTCATGTTTATGTTCGGAGGGCTTCGGGTGATCGTAGAGGGGAAGTTTTCCGATACGCCCGATGCCGATAATATCGTGCTGTCCGATGCTCTTAAGCGGGTAAGAAACGGCATCTGCCATATTGCGGTTGCTTTGGTATATCCAAAAGATATTCGCACAGTTCCCACATCGGAACTCGAAAAAATCCTGTCATCCTCACGCCTGCGTTTTCTGATTATCTCCGAAATCGGGCAGACGGAATGGACAGAGGCAGCTCCGTCGGAAATTCTTGCGGCACTCCGCCGTCTGCATGAATCCCTGCTCAATGATGATATTGTTGCCGAATCTGCCAAAAAGCTCTCTGAAAAAATCGAAGCGATTGCCTCATTGTGGATCGGTCAGTCCGCTACCTGTGATCGGCTTTCCGAACTGCTGGGAATGCCTGTAAAATGCGGGGAAAGCGAAGATGAACAAAATGCCCGCCGGATCACCGCGACCAAAGTTGCCTCGCTGGTGCTTGCCAATGCGATGATTTTTCAGGAACAGCTTGCCATCAGCGGCGGAGACAGCCGGGTGGATTCTCTCCGTGCTTACGATACTGATTCCGATCCGCTTGACAGTATCAGACAGCATTGGCACGGAATATGGACAAAGATCAACTATGCTCCCATATTTCAGATCGGAGAAGCGATTCTTGAAAAAATTCCCGTATCCCCCAATGCCATATCTGCCATCCGATGGCTGATGACAGAAGCCAAGTCCATCTGTGCGAATCAGTCAGCGCTCCGGCATGACCTGATGGGACGTATTTATCACTGGCTGCTCCATCATGCCAAATATCTCGGCACATATTACACGGCAACCTCTTCCGCGACATTGCTGCTCAGACTTGTTTTTGCTCAGGACTGGCAGGGACGGGATTTTGGTTCGCCGAAGAATCTGTCTGATTTTGTGGTTGCTGACCTTGCCTGCGGCACAGGCACTCTGCTGATGGCAGCGGCTCAGGCAATCACGGATCAGTTCATTGTCTCACGGGTACGGAAAGGCAGAGTTCTTGCGGACAAAACTCTCAGCCGCCTGCATGAAACTCTCATGGAGAAAGTGATGTACGGCTATGACGTACTGCCATCTGCGGTTCATCTGACCGCCTCGACGCTTGGGATGCTTGCATCTGATCTTACCTATCGCAAAATGAACCTGTTTGTCATGCCGATGGGCGTGAGGCATCGCTCCTTGCGTCTGGGCAGCCTCGATTTTATTGATCTCAAAACTGTGCGAACACAGATAGCCTTGGATTACAGCCAGATGGAAATTCGGCAGACCGGAGTTTCCGGAGAAAAATTCACCTCTGCTGAGATTCCCGAAATGGATCTGTGTGTGATGAATCCCCCGTTTGTAAGATCAAGCGGAGGTACTAATTTGTTATTCGGAAGCTTATCGGATGATGAGCGGGCAAAGCTGCAAACAGAACTGAAAAAACGCGCCAAAGATATGCAGGCTTCGGTTACCGCCGGACTCGGCAGCGTATTTCTGGCAGTTGCCGACAAATATCTGCGCGTCCGCGGTCGTGTGGCATTTATTCTTCCTGCGGCACTGGCAACGGGTGAGGCGTGGGGTGCGAGCCGCAGACTGCTGGCAGACAGATATCATGTCGAAGTCGTAATGGTCAGCCATGATGCCGAGCATCCGAACTTTTCGGAAAATACCGATCTGTCCGAAATCATGTTCATTGCCCGCAAACTCGGAGAAAATGAGCAGGCGGGCGAAACGGTTTATGTCAACCTCTGGTACAATCCGCGCACCGTCTATGAAGCAATGAATATGTCCATTCAGATTCGGGAATGTTCGCCTGCCCGCCTTGATTCGACTGGAATAACATCAATAACAGCACTGAAAGGACGCAAACTGGCGGAAGTGATCGCACTGCCGGCAGCACAAGGCGACAATCAGTGGATCGGCGTACAATTTGCCCAGACGTGGACTCTGAGGGCGGCTGTGCAATTGGAACAGGGAAGGCTGGTTGTACCGGGCAAAAAGCCGGCGGATCTGCCGCTGTGTAAATTGAAAAGAATCGGTGATTTAGGTCCGGATAGTCGGAGAGTTTATGACGGATTCAAAGTATCTGAAAGCGATTGGTCGCCTTTCCCATCATTTTGGAATCACGATGCCAAAAAAGTGGTGAGTATCAGACAACATCCGAATACACACCTGATGCCGTGGGCTGAATCTCCGCGAGGTGCGGATTACGGAGAGCGCAGATTGTGGCATCGAGCCGGTCGTATTCTGTTGGCAGAGCGTTTATGGCCCATTACTCATCGCGTAATGGCAGTCGGTTTTGATGAACCGGTATTGGGCAATACATGGTGGGCATTGAAAACGGAACTGACTGCGGAACAGGAAAAAGCCTTGCTGTTATGGTTTAACAGCACATCATCGTTGCTGCTGTTCTTATCCCGCCGTGTCGTTACCAGAAGTGCATGGATGAAAGTAAAACAACCCGCATGGGCAGCTATGCCGGTACTTGACGTGCGCTCTCTGCCGGATAAAGTCATCATCAGGCTTGCCAAAGCGTATGACGCTGTCTGCAATAAAGAATTGATGGCACTTGCCAAACTCGATATTGATCCGGTGCGCGCGGAAATTGACGCTGCTTTATCCGATGCGCTGGGACTTCCCGATATCAAGCCCTTGCGCCAGCTTCTTGCACGGGAGCCGGGGGTGACAGGCAAAGGTCTGTCGCCAAAACCCGGATAGACAGATTGCTTTGATAGTGAACCGACTTCAATGAAGTCTTGATATGGACAACCCCCAATAGCCCGGAAATTCATTGCCGGAAATAATGAGGTTCGGATGGAACGCACAGACTATTTTATCAGACGATTTTTATTGATTATTCCGACTTTTATCGGAATTACGCTCCTGTGTTTTCTGCTGATTCAGTTTGTTCCCGGCGGTCCGGTAGAGCAGGCAATTATGCAGATGAAAGGCATGGGACAGGGAGAAGCCGGCAGAGGTCAGCAGGCAGGTGCGTCCATTTCGGAAGCACAGAGAAAAGCCATTGAAGCGCATTTCGGCTTTGACCGTCCATTGTATGAGCGCTACTGGAAATGGTTGGTTACGGATCGTCTCGGAATGAATATGGAATCGTATAAATTTCCGAACAAAACCGCATGGCAGCTAATCCGGGAAAGATTTGGCGTATCATTGATTTTTGGCATCAGCGGATTTATTCTGTCTTATCTAATCTGCATTCCTCTGGGAATATTCAAAGCCTTGAGGCATGAGAAACTGTTTGATCTCATATCGAGTATTATGGTATTCATAGGTTATGCTATTCCGCCGTTTGCTTTCGGAATGGTGATGAAGATGCTGTTCTGCGGCACAACCGAAGGGCTTTGGGATATTTTCCCCGCGACCGGCTTTCATTCGGAAATGTTCGACAGCTTCGGTTTTTGGGAAAAAGCAGAAGATATTTTTATGCACATGTTTCTGCCGGTATTGTGCTATGTGATCGGACATTTTGCCGTGCTGACGCTTTTGATGAAAAATTCGCTGCTAGAGCAGATCGGCAAGGATTACATCCGTACTGTTCTGGCAAAAGGCGGCAGTTTTTCCAGAGCAATATGGGGTCATGCCCTGAGAAATGCCATGATTCCGATTGCGACCGGATTCGGCTCGATCCTGACGGTGATG
>CAZMDM010000095.1:0-3147 GCA_964564775.1 uncultured Desulfonema sp.
ATAATATTTGTGTTTTGTCTTGAATCCTCAAAGTCGCCGATGATGTGCTGCGCTTGGAGGGTGTGTATATGAGCATTGCGCGCTCTGGTTATTACGCAAGTGATGGCGACGAGCGAGAATACCGCTATGGCGGAGAAGTGATTGACAAGCAGGTGCATCTGGGCGTGGATTTGGCATCTGTCAAGAATGCACCGATCAGAGCCGCTAATCGTGGTAAAGTAGTACTGGCAGAGTTTGTCGGAATTTATGGAAATACGGTCATTCTCGATCACGGATTTGGTGTGCTGAGTACCTATTCGCATCTGAGCAATATTGCGGTGCGGGAGGGACAGAAAATCGAGAAAGGCGATACCATCGGAACTACCGGCAGTACCGGCTTGGCAGGCGGAGATCATCTGCACTTCGGTATTCTGGTTCAACACCTGTTTGTCAATCCTGCGGAATGGTGGGATCCCGGATGGATCAAAAGCAATGTGTTTGCCAAAATCAATGCAGTCAAACTGATGAATTAACACGGAGTTTTCAGCCATGAAAATCAATAAAACCTATCAGCAGATCAATGAGAAAATCAGATCCGGCGAAGTGGTAGTGGTAACTGCCGAAGAAATGATCGATATTGTAAAAAAAGAAGGCGCTGTCGAGGCTGCGCGGCATGTGGATGTGGTAACCACCGGTACTTTCGCGCCGATGTGTTCTTCTGGAGCATTCATCAATTTCGGGCATTCGACTCCGGGAATCAAAGCATCCAAAGTCTGGCTCAACAATGTACCGGCTTACGGGGGACTTGCAGCAGTGGATTGCTATATCGGAGCTACGGAGACTTGCGAAGATGATCCGTTAAACAAGGTTCATCCCGGAGAATTCCGATACGGCGGCGGTCATGTGATCGAGGACCTGCTGGATGGCAAAAAGGTCTGGCTCAAAGCAACTGCTTACGGAACCAGCTGTTATCCGAACCGGCTGGTTGAAAAGGAAATCAGTCTGAAAACTTTGCCCCAGGCAACGCTGTGCAATCCCAGAAATGCCTATCAGAACTATAATTGTGCGGTGAACCTGACCAATAAAACGGTTTATACCTATATGGGGACATTGAAACCCAAAGCCGGCAATGCGAATTACTGCTCCGCAGGTCAGCTGAGTCCATTGTTCAACGATCCGTATTACAAAACCATCGGTCTGGGGACGAGAATCTTTCTCGGTGGCGGCGTGGGCTATGTAACTTGGCACGGCACTCAGCACAAACCTCATGTGAAGCGCACGGATAAAGGCATTCCCTTAACACCATCGGGAACTTTGTGGCTCATGGGAGATATGAAGCAGATGGAAGCTGGCTGGCTCAGAGGCGCGAGTCTTCAGGGTTACGGATGCTCGCTGATGGTCGGACTGGGGGTTCCGATTCCGATTCTCAATGAAGAAATGGCGCAATATACCGCGATCAGCGATGAGGAGATTTTTACGCAGATTGTGGATTACGGCTATGATTATCCCAACGGAATTTCAAAAACTTACGGGCAGGTCAGTTATGCGGAACTGAAAAGCGGTTCCATCATGCTGAATGGAGAAAGCGTGCCGACTGTGCCACTATCCAGTCTGGTCAAAGCCCGTGAAATTGCAAATATCTTAAAAGAATGGATTTCCAAAGGAAAATTTTTGCTGGGAGAACCGCAGATGCTGCTACCGTCTTAAAAACAGTGGAAATACTTTATGGCTGAAACTTTGAGGACTTTTATCGCGTTCAGATTGCCGGAAAATATCATTTCCCACATCCGCAGAATTCAGGAGAAAATAAAATCCTACGGATTCAGGATGGGATGGGTGGTGCCGGAAAATATTCATCTGACGCTGAAATTTCTGGGAGAAATCCCCAAGCAGGATATGGATATCGTTTCACAGGCTATGGCTGAAACCGCGAGTCTGTATTCACCCATGAGCTTTTCTGCCAAAGGCATCGGCGTGTTTCCGACAGTAAAGCGTCCGAGAGTGCTGTGGATCGGTCTGAGCGGTGATACCTATCCTCTGATTCGGATGCAGAAAGATTTGGAAGATCGTCTGGATTCGCTCGGTTTTCCGAAAGAAGACAGAACATTCAAAGCGCATCTGACACTCGGACGCGCCAAGGCAGAGATTGATCCGAAACAGCTTGTCGAGGTTATGGAAAAATTTTCAAAAGCAGAATCGGAGCGATTTGTCGCGGATAAACTCATATTGTTCAGAAGCGAACTCAAGCCCCGCGGAGCAGTTTATACCGAACTGCACAGTGTTGATCTGGGCAAAGGAGGAAAAAGCAATGGCTGAAGCATTCTTGAAAATAGAAACTCCCGAATATCCGGATATCAGTCATATCGTAACGGAGGATGATGAGCCTGTGGACAATATCTTTTCCGAGAAACAGCAGCGTCTGCTCGCGGAGTCGCTGAACAGCTCGTGGAATCCCGGACGCCCGTTTATCGCCGCGTCGAATGTGGGAATCTTCTACGCGGTTCACGAGCCTCCGGTGGTGCCGGATATGTTTCTGAGCATGGATGTCAGTCTGCCCGAAGATATCTGGGAAAAGCGGCACCGCTCCTATTTTCTCTGGGAATATGGCAAGCCTCCGGAGGTCGCGGTCGAAATTGTTTCGAATACCAAGGGAAAAGAGGTTCGTGAGAAATTCGCAAAATATCTGAACATCGGCGTGCGGTATTATATTGTTTTCGATCCGAAAAAAGTGATCCAGCAGGATGTTCTGCGGATATACGAAATATCTCCGGGACAGTATATTCCGAAGATTGACAGATATTTAAGCCGAGTGGAGCTCGGTATTACCCTCTGGGAAGGCGTATATGAGAACCGCCATGATCTGTGGCTGCGATGGTGCGATGCGGATAAAAATCTCATCCCGACAGGCAAAGAGCGGGCAAAACAGGCGGAATTTTATGCTGAAAAAGCGTTGTATGATGCCGAACAGGCTAAATCTGAAGCTGATAAGGCTCGACAGGAAGCCGAACACGCCAAATATGATGCCGAACAGGCTCGGCAGCGATCTGAAAAATTGGCAGAAAAGCTCAGAGCATTAGGAATTGATCCCGATGCGTAAAGGAATTTTCTTATGGCGGTAACCCTGTACTGGCTTCAATGCGGTGGATGCGGCGGAGATACATGGTCTTT
>CAZMDM010000096.1:0-3836 GCA_964564775.1 uncultured Desulfonema sp.
TGGAAGCCATGCAGGAACGTCAGGTAACTATCGGAGATACCACATTCACCTTACCCGATCCCTTTCTGGTACTGGCAACTCAGAACCCTATCGAGCAGGAAGGCACATATCCTCTGCCCGAAGCTCAGGTGGATCGCTTCATGCTCAAACTGGTCATCGGCTATCCCGACAAATCCGAAGAAAAAGAAATTATGAAGCGGGTGGGTTTCGATATGCCGATCAACATCGAGCCGGTCATTTCACCTTCCGAAGCAGAAGAAATCGGAGAGTTGATCCGCTCGGTTTATGTGGATGAAAAACTCAGAGATTATATTGTGGATATCGTGTTTGCCACCCGAAATCCGGCAGAGTATAAAATTGATATTTCGCAATATATTCAGTTCGGCGCATCTCCGAGAGCCACGATTTTCTTAAGCCTTGCCGCAAGAGCCTACGCATTTCTTCAGGGAAGGGCATATATCACACCGCAGGATATCAAAACCATTGCGCCGAGTGTGCTGCGTCATCGCATTATCTTAAGTTATGAAGCAGAAGCCGAAGACATTGGAACGGATCAGATTATCCGGGAAATTTTCGACTCGGTGGAAGTGCCGTGAAAAAATAATATATCGAGTTGTCATATCTCCCGGAGCAACTTTTCCAAAATAAGTTTTGCCGATTTTCCGGGAGTATTACAGAATATCACAAATGAATACTGCTTTCCATCCGCATTTCGGATGTATCCTGCCCGTGTGCTGACATCGCTCAATGTGCCGGTTTTGAATATCGCCCGATCTTCTTTGTGCATCAAATGCTGGTACGGCTTGAATTTATTGAGAATTACGAACATATCCGATGCACATATCCGGTTTTCTCTGGCAATCCCGGAGCCTTCGGCAATCCGAATTTTATCGCTTTTCAAAACATTTCCAGCATATTCTGATACTGCCGCGCTTCCTTTTTCAAGTGTTGCCGGCGGTCCGTACATCGCAGCACCGATGGCAAGAAATATTTGATTTGCAATAAAGTTGTTGGAATACTCCAGAAGTTTGACAATCGCATCCTGCAGGGTATAAGGAGAAGTATATTGCAACACAAGTTTGTCGCTGCTCTTCACAAGCCCCAGCCGGACAGAGCCTTTTATATTGAATCCTTGTTTTTCCAAAAAATATCGGAACAAATGTCCGGCGTACAGGGCGGTTTCATTGTTTTCCGTAGAAAATGTGATCCGCCCGCCGCTTGCACCGAGAGCCTTTATTTTTTCAACTGCAAACGGAATCAGAGGGGTCTGGGCTTCGGCACTTTCATAACCTGCTTTATTTTTTTTGAAAAATACAGTATTGAAATTCACGCACAATGCCCCGTTGGTGGCATCATAAGGATTGAGAGAAGTCAGAACACCGGGAACCGCCACCGAATTGAAATAGGAATTGTCCAGAATAATATCGCGGATTTGGAAATCTGCCCCGAAAACCTGAGATAATTTTTGGCAAATATCCGGCAACACTTCAGAAACAAGCATCGGATCTCCGAAGCCCTTGATGATTAAATTGGCATTGCCGTCAATATAAAATTCTGTTTTGAATCTGTAGTCCGATCCCAGATATTGAATTGCGGCAAGCGATGTGAGCAGTTTGAAAGTCGAAGCAGGCACAAGCGGTTTATCCGCATGTTTGCTCAACACGATATTTCCTGACGGATCAGCGATCAGCACTGCATCATTTTCTCCGATAAGCTTTTCAATTGACTGAAATCTTTTATCGATTTCGGAAGCATAAGCAAGATTGATACCGCATAACAGCATACAGATCAGCATGAGTATTCTGTCCGGCATTTGTCGGATTGACATCTTATCCTCCTGTATAGATTTGAAGATCATCCCTTTTTTCTACCGCTACAATCATCACGATAAGCAAGTCATCATCAACACGATACACGATACGGATGCGCTGTTTATCAACATATAATTTGCGATAACCTGTCAGATCAAGCCCTGCTTTATTTCCCAGCAAGTTTTTAAAGACTCCCCTCTCTCGAACAAAAGAGGGGAGAAGAAGGTTTTTACCCTCGCCACTCGGTATCATCCACCGTGGTTTTGAAATCGGCATATTTCATGCACAAAGGCGCATCTCTTCTTTTTCATATTCCAGACTGACAGGCAGCACATCATGCAATTTCCGGGAAAATCTTTTTTCAAAATCCATAACCGTTATACCGAGAACCTCCCGGCGCATTTCATCTCGTCTGATAAATATACCGTCCTCTGTTTCATCGTCAATTCCGAATCTCGGAATACCGAAAGTGATATATAACACATCAGCTTCTTTATCATAAGAAAGCCGCATCAGTTTCTTTTTCATTATCACAGTTCTATATTGGAAGATTGAGTTTATCAAATAAAACCTGATTACGTTTTTTAGCATCCACCAATAGTTTTTCGTAATCAATAAACTCGTAATACGCGTTAAAATGGGAATTGTAGCCGAAATATCCCCATTCATCCGGCGTAGGATTTAGTTTTTCTCTCACACAGTAACGTTTCATTTTGTCTGTCAGGCTTGCAATTATATAGCAATAAAATCTCGGTTTTCCAACAAGTCGTATTTTTCTTCTATCTTTGTTTTCTGCTTTTCCTTCGATAAATGATTCTATATATCTATCAATCTGAGCAAACGGATTCTCAGAATCGGAATAATCATTACGTTCAGGTTTTTTTAATTCTATAATAGTAATCGAAGAAACCTGATCTTTATCTTCTGAGAAAGCAGATGGTTTATCAAAAGTTAACGGGCTGTTGATAATTAAAATATCCGGGCGATCGTGAGAATCCGAGCTTGCAGAATCCATAGCTTTAAACTTAAGATCGGAAGCAAGATAATTATGATAACAAAGCCTTTCATCAATAATCCAAAGATTCTGATTAGAGTATTCGTTGTCGTCCGAAGAAGTTTTCATAGGATATAATAACTTATGAATCATATCTTCATTGCTATATTTCCCATCTTCCTTTCTCTGGAGACATTTTTCCAAAAAAAGCAATATTCTTTTACGGTGAATAATATAATCTGACAACCTTGCTTTTCCGTCTTCGGTTGCCTCGATTATATATTCTTCATATTCTTTTTTATATTCAGGATCCTTTTCAAGTTCATAATATTTATCCAACAAACGCTTTCCTTTTTCATTCAGCTCCGTTTCATAATTGGATAATGCTTTATGCAGTTCGATTTCCAACTTTTCATCAGACAAACCGTATGGTATCTTTTTAATATATTTTTTACCATGTTTTAATAACTGCCGATATTTCGGATTCTTATGTTTAACATAATATTCGATGCTTCTATTTTTTTCTTCTTCTGATTTTTTTAAATCTTCCTCTAATTGCTTCTCAATCAATCCAATAACTTTATCAGAAATAGAATTAAAAGAAATTTCGATATCTTCTATTCTGAGTTGCTCATCATCGTCTTCAACTATGTTAAAATCGGTTCTGTCACTATTTACATGCTCATCTAAAAATTCAGATGAAACATAAGCAACGAAATAATATTTTTTATTTTTATTATCAGTCAGATATCTTTTAGGCAGATTAGAAATATATTTTGATAAATTTATATTTTTTACTTCTCTGCGATTCGCACAAAAATAGAGTTTATGACCTGTGTGGGCCTCAAAAAACAATTTGAAATACTTTACATCAAAACTATACTTTTTTAAGCGAAAAGTATCTTTAGAACTGAAAGGCTTGATTTTATTATTAAACAAATCATTTAAATCTATCGTTTCACTCTCGTCAGATAGCATGATATGCGGGCATTTATCATCTGAAAAATAAATTAAAAAATGTTCAAGAATAC
>CAZMDM010000097.1:0-9306 GCA_964564775.1 uncultured Desulfonema sp.
GTGCTTCGGGATAAGATGATCGCTCTTGAATCCGTATCTCAGAAGCAGGTGGCGGTAAGCTCGGATTTCAAAGACCGGGATGTGATTGCCTTTGCCTGCAATTCCGAGCGCGGCGTGTTCACGATGCTGTCTGTGAGAGGCGGACATCTTCAGGGAACCCGGCATTTTGATTTCAAAGAAACGCTTGCTCAGGATTCGGAACTCATGGAAAGCTTTATCCGGCAATATTACGAAAAGGCACATTTCATTCCGTCCGAAATCATGGTGCAGATCATTCCAGAACACATCGATTTGCTGGAAGCAAGGTTGAAAGAACTTCACGGGGAGAAAGTCAGAATCGTTTCGTATCAGCGCGGGGAAAAAGCAAAACTGATTGATATGGCATACCAGAACGCTCAGAAGCAGCTCGCGGAACTCATGATTTCCGTGCATTCCGAATCCGAAAAGCTGATCCGGCTTCAGAAACGTCTGTATATCGCACAATTGCCGGAGCGCATAGAATGCTTCGATAATTCAAATATTTATGCTACTTCTCCGGTATCTGCGATGGTGGTCTTCCAGCACGGCAAGCCGGACAAATCTTCGTATCGCAAATATAAGATCAGAACGGTTGAACAGCAGGACGATTACGCGTATATGGCGGAAGTGCTGCACCGGCGTTTCGGAAAAGGCGAAGACTCGAAACCTTATCCCGATCTTTTGATGGTGGATGGCGGAAAAGGGCAGTTGAATATTGCTGTGTCCGTGATCCGGGAACTGGGGCTTGAGGGAGAATTTGCCATGATCGGGATTGCCAAAAAAGATGAAAGCAAAGGAGAAACCGAAGATAAAATTTATATCGCAGGGCGTGCCAATCCGATTCAATGGGGCAGAGACAAAGATATTCTGCTGTTTCTGGAACATATCCGGGATGAGGCGCATCGTTTTGCGATTTCGTTTCACCGCAGACAGCATCGCAAAGCATCGGTGGTGTCTGTGCTGGATGATATTCCCGGCGTGGGACCCAAACGCAAGAAAATGCTGCTGTCGCATTTTGGATCCGTGAAAAACCTTCGGAATGCAGGTGTGGAACAACTGACGGCTTTGTCAGGAATTACAAAGAGTCTGGCTGAAAAAATTCTTGAGAAAATCATCTCGCCCTGATTTTTCCAATATTCTGCCCTATCCGATGCCTCGAAATACATTTCAGGGTTGAAAGCTCAGGAATGTGTAAGCAGGGATATTATTTGTCGGCTTTATTTCTTCGCTCATCTCATCCGCAGCCTTCTGCCAGACTTCTTCGGGGTTTTCTCCTGCCTCGAACCATCTTCTTTGAATACTCCGATACGATTGATCATGGCTTTTTCTCCTTTTCTGTGAAGAGAGTACTTTGAAGAGAGTACTTTGAAACATATCTGACAATCCTGCATTGATTTAAGTCAACAAAATATCTTGACGCATAAAAATTCAGAGATTATCCTTAACACTGATTTTATTGCAAACAGGAGGAAAGATTTGGACGGATTTCAAAAAAGATATTTGAAGGGACTGGCGCACAGCCTATACCCGGTCGTGTACATCGGACAAAAAGGATTGACGGATGCACTGATCCGCTCGGCAAACGAAGTATTGGATGCACACGAATTGATTAAAATAAAATTCAATGATTTCAAACAAAAAGAACAAAAGCAGGAGATATCCGGGCAAATCGCTGACGCGACAGACTCCGAGATGATAAGCATTGTGGGGCATATTGCAACCTTTTACCGCCCGCATAAAGACCCGGAAAAAAGAAAGATTGTTTTGCCAAAACAATGATATCCAATTGATTAGCCCATTTCTTTCATAATTTTCTGCACATCTTCCCAAACCTCGCGTTTTTTATCGGGACTTCTGAGCAGATACGCGGGATGAAATGTCGGCATGACTTTGATATTTTTGTATGTATGAAATTTCCCTCTGAGTTTGGAAATGCTGACTTCGGTTTTCAGCAATGTTTGAGCGGCCACTGCTCCCAGTGCGCAGATAAACTCGGGCTGAATCAGAAATAGCTGATGCTTCAGAAACGGCATACAGGCTCGGATTTCATCGGGTTGGGGAGTTCTGTTGCCCGGGGGACGGCATTTGACCACATTGCAGATATAAACATCCTCACGGCTGAGTTTCATTGCCTGAATAATGCGCGTCAGAAGCTGCCCTGCTTCTCCCACAAACGGACGACCGCTTTTGTCTTCGTCATATCCCGGACCTTCGCCGACAAATGCCAGACGCGCATTCGGATTTCCTTCTCCGAATACGATATGAGTCCGTGATTTGCACAGCTTGCACAGCTTGCAGTCTCCGATTTCATGTTGCAGTGCTTCGAGCGTTTCCGATCCGAACTTGGGAGAAGCGAAAGCTGCCTTCTGAGGTGTGGAATTTCTGATCGTCTTTCCCCATTCGGAAATGATCTTCAGGTTCTGCTCCGAACATTCGAAGCCCCGGCATCCCAGATCAGCCATAAATCCAAGACTGTGCTTCAATTCTCCTAAAACAGAGGCAAACTGTTTACGCCTTCCCATGATGCTCCGACTCGATTGAAAAAAATAAATCAGATCATTCTGATTATAAGACCTTTTTCTCAGATTCGCAAGAACAAAGCCTCTGCTTGGCAAACCATTAAGAATTTTTAAATAAATCGCCTGGCGCATACCCCTAAAATTCATTTCGGGGCTTCGGAACGGATATTATGCCAAAACATTTTTCAGCTTCGATATCAATTTATATAAATAATATCAATATCTTCTATATAAGATGAAAGCTCATTCGCCAGGCTCCGAACCGACTCCATATCCTCTTTTTCCTGTCCTGCGAATTCGATTTTTCGGCTGATGGCTGCCATGTCATCGAATCCATAGCACAGACAGGCTCCAGCAATCCGGTGTCCGAGGCGCCGAATGATGTCATGATTATTTTCAGATATGGCATTGTCAAGACTGCTGATTTCCTCCGAAGTGAGTTTGAGAAATGCGGGAATCAGTTCCCGAATTTCCGCACTGACACGGACGATATTCTTTTTCGGTTTGGCATCGGAGTCGGAGCTAAGTATTTCCTCTTTCGCTTCGGGCTGAAGGTTCGATACCGAGCATGAGTATGCGGAATATTTTTTCAGACTTTTCAATAATTCATGTTTTTTGAACGGTTTTGTCATATAATCCGTACAGCCCGCATCCAAGCTTTCCTGCCGCTTTCCTTTCAGTGCATGGGCTGTCAGCGCGATAATCGGAACGCAAGTAAGATTCTGTTCTTTTTCCCAATTTCGTATCGCGTCTGTGGCAGCGTATCCGTCCATGATCGGCATATCAATATCCATGAAAACAATATCGTATTGTCCGTTTTTGTATTTTTCCACACAGATTCTGCCGTTTTCTGCCATATCTATCTGATGCGGAAAATCTTTGAGATAAAATCCGAACAGCAGACGGTTGCTTTCATTGTCTTCTGCCAGCAGTATCCGCATCGGGGATATGTCTTTTTCGGTTTCGGATTCGGGACATTCGGCATCCTGAATGTCTTCTGCCGAATCCTGACACAGAGAAAATCTTGCGGTAAAGTAAAATGTGCTTCCGATGCCGAGTTCGCTTTCGACCCAGATTCTTCCGTGCATCAGTTCGCTGAGATATTTACAGATCGCAAGCCCCAGCCCGGTTCCGCCGAATTTGCGCGCAACAGAAGCATCTGCCTGAGTAAAAGATTGAAAAATATCCTGATGCCGCTCTTTGGGAATGCCGATACCCGTATCTTTCACCGAAAAGCGAATCAGCAGATCTTTTTCGCTGATCTCGGCTTGTTCGGCTCTGACCGAAATTTCTCCGTTATGAGTGAATTTGACCGCATTGCCGATCAGATTCATCAGAATCTGCCTCAGCCGGACAGGATCGCCTTTGATCCGGGCAGGCAGATTAGGATCGACATGACAGATCAGGTCTGTATTGCTCTGATGTGCCTTTGCTGCCATAATTTCGCAGACACTTCTGACAAGTTCTGCAAGATCGAAAGCGATATGTTCCAATTCGATCTGCCCGGCTTCGACTTTGGACAGATCCAGAATATCGTTGATCAGAGATAATAGGCTTTCTCCCGCGCTGCGGAAAATACTGACGTATTTTTTCTGATCCGCGGTAAGAGAAGTTTCCCAAAGCAGATCCGCCATACCCAGAATCGCATTCATCGGGGTTCGGATATCATGACTCATAGCTGCCAGAAAACTGCTTTTGGCTTTGGTGGCAGCTTCCGCGGATTCTCTTGCCTGAATCTCGATTTTTGCCAAAGTTTCCAGCATCCGATGTACCGGAACCGTGCCGATCACCTCATCATGTTCGGTTACGATAATATCATCATAAATTTTGGAATCTTTGCGCCTCATCGCCGCTTTTGCCACTTCTCCCACAGACTGATTTGCCTCGACAATCATGGGTTCGTGATCCATCAGAAGAGAAACTTTGCGATTGTAAAACAAAGATACGCCGTACAAGGTTCCCAGATGGCGATCCATCTGATAGCTCATCAGAAGACCTTTGGGTTTATCCTCGCTGACAATGACCACGCAGGACAAGTGGGATCTGTCTTTCAGCAGTTCTTTGACTTTGGCAACCGTAGTTTCCGGTGAAACCCGGATGGCGGGTTTGATCAGATCTTTTACAGGGATTGCGATTTTCATATCAGGGGTTCTGGTGCCCAGATACGCAATTTCGGCAGACAGCGAAACCGGTTCCGATGATTTGGGATATGACGGTTTGGCAAGATAATATCCCTGACCAAATCGGACGCCGAGAGACACCAGTGTCTTCAGTTCGGTTTCGGTTTCGATGCCTACCGCAATCAGCTTCGCACCGATTCTTTCACAGAGCATAACAAAGCCTGCGACAAGGGCTTCTTTGACCGGATAATACGCAATCCCCCGAATCAGAGACGCATCGATTTTGATATAGTCCGGTCGTATCTGAGAAATAAACATGGGCGTGGAATGTCCCACTTCGTCAATGGCAATTCTGAAACCCTGTTTTCTGTACAGTTCGATATTTTCCAGAAACAGATCATAATCCCGGATTCCGCAGGATTCTGAAAATTCCAGAACAATATGTTCCGGGGATTTGCGATGCAAATCTGCCCATTGCCGGAGCAGTTCCGGTAAAGAATTTTCGCCACTCAGGGACTCTGTATGAAGGTTGATAAACAAATACTGGTTCAGCGAACTGTCGCCGAAATCGCGGATTGCCTGTTTCGCGCATTTCCGATCCAGCACGGAAATCATATTTATTTCGGAAGCATACGCGTACAATGACGCGGGCTGATGAAAACAACTCTGCCCCATTCCTCTGACAAACGCTTCCCAGCCGGAAATACTGCCGGTTCTCAGATGCACTATCGGCTGATACACAGATTGCAGCAAAGGTTTTTCAATAATTTCGATAAAATGATTTCGGAGATCAGAACTGTCGGAAACAGCGCCGGCAGCTGCAGTTTTCTGAGCTTCGCAGATCGCTTTGAACACGGTTTTATAAAATCCGCCTTTGTTTTGTCTGCCTGTCCATGAATATCCCGTATGAATTTCCGCATTCGGAGCTTTGCGGTTAAGTTGTTTGCAAATATCTGAACGGAAAGACAATACCTGATCCGACAGACTGCCGATCTGTCTGTCCGGAAGGTTGAAGCAGACAATAAGTTCATTCAATCCGAGATGTTCAGCAAAAAGCATCTCACAACCCGGAAAAAAGCTGCGAAAACAGGAGTTTATTTCTGCTTCAGCGAATCGGATCAGATCATATCCGGCTTCGGCACCGTGCGCTTCGACATACGCATAAAAATCAGCTATCCGAATCAGCAGAAATCCCACATTATATCTGCTGACAGCCCGCTCCAGCCTGTTCAGATTTTTGGAAGACAGAAGCCTGCAAACCAATTCGGAATAAAACAGTTTTCGTGAACCGCTTTTACCCATAGAAAATTCCTGATTCAACAACAAAACGGTATTTCTTTCATTATACTTCCCATCTCATCACCCGATAAACCATCAATGTTAGATTCTGATTAGGATCAGATGAAAAATTCGCAAATATATATTTTTTCAGGCGGACAAGCGTTCTAACAGAAATTTTATGATTTTCTAATACCTTTCTAACAGTTTCCGAATATGAGAAGGAATTAACATCATTCGGCAGCTTCATTGATGACACGGCTGAAAACTTCAGAAAGGAAAAACACAATGACACAGGCGATTACAGACTCATTCAAGCCAGTTCATGCGTTTGCAGAGATTCTGTCAGACGCGTGGCAGTACGGAACAGATGCGATTCAGCGATCCGTGATGTTTGCGGATATTATCCGGGAACGCGGAAATATCTATTTCGACCACCGTTTTGCAGGACGTCCGCCGGTTCTGGTCTTCGATTACGAGATCATCATGGATGGAAAAGACCTGAACCCTCCTTCCAACTACAAGCTCGCACGCATCATTCCTCCCCGGCATATCGGTATTGATCCTGCCAAACGCCCGATCATTATCATTGATCCCAGAGCCGGACATGGTCCCGGCATCGGCGGCAGCAAGCGGGATTCCGAAATCGGCATGGCACTTAACGCCGGGCATCCGGTCTATTTTATCCTCTTCGATACCTTTCCGCTCAGAGGGCAGACCATTGCCGATGTGGAGAAGTCGGAAATCCGCTTTATCGAAGAAGTGGGGCAGCGGCATCCTCATGCTCCCAGACCTGCAGTGATCGGGAACTGTCAGGCAGGCTGGGCTTTGGTCATGCTGAGTGCGGATCGTCCCGGCACCACAGGTCCCATTATTTTGAACGGCTCTCCGCTTTCCTACTGGGCGGGTGTCGAAGGAAAAGATACCCTGCGCTATCTGGGCGGTCTGATGGGCGGCGCATGGGTCAATGCGTTTCTGAGCGATATGGGCGGAGGGCTTTTCGACGGTGCGAATCTGGTGATGAACTTCGAGTTGATGAACTGGGGAAACACTTTCTGGAAAAAGCAGTACAATGTATATGCCGGTGCGGATACGGAAAGAGAACGCTATCTAGAGTTCGAGCGGTGGTGGAACGGCTTTTTCCACATGAGCAAAGAGGAAATCGTATTCATCGTTACCAATCTGTTTATCGGAAACAAGTTGGAAAAAGGCGGTCTCCGTCTCAACGAAGATCGGCTTCTGGATCTGAAAGAAATCAAAGATCCGATTGTGGTTTTCTGTTCCGGCGGAGACAATATCACACCACCTCAGCAGGCATTGAACTGGATTTTCCATGTCTGGGACAGTACCGGAGAAATCAAACGCAGACAGCAGGTAATTGTTTATGTGCTTCATAAAGATATTGGTCATCTGGGCATTTTCGTATCCGGAAAAGTTGCCCAAAAAGAGCATAAAGAGCTGATCGGAAGCTATGATATGATCGAATATCTGCCACCAGGACTCTATGAAATGGTCATAGAAAATAAAGTTCAGCCGTCTTCCAGTCATGAGTATGAGGTTCGTTTCGAAGAGCGGAGACTGGAAGATATTATGTTGATGAACACTGACGAAGATGTATTTACAGAAGAAGAACAGTTTCCCTTAGCCACAGCGGTTTCGGACAGAAACTACGAACTGTATGAAAAATATTTCAGCCCTTTCATAAAGGCATGGATCGCGCCTCCGACTGCCGAATTTCTCAGACAACTGCATCCTCAGAGAGCGAGTCTTTACCTGTTTTCGGATATGAATCCGTTTATGTTTCCGATTCAGATAGCAGCTTCCGAAGTCCGCTCATACAGATGCCCCGCATTGCCGGATAATCCGTTTCTGCAGATCGAAAAAGCTATGTCCGATTATACGGCAAAAACTTTGGACTCTCTCAATACGTTGTATTCCCGAAGCAGTGAAATGATATTCAAAGCCATGTACGACAGATTTTCTCCTCTGAACTATTTTTTTCCCGAACTGAAACGGAAATCGAAAGCCACCATCAGAGAACTTGTTGAAAAACGCAGAGAAAGACGCGAGTTCAAAAAAGCGGATCGTGAAAAGTGGATGCAGGCAATGACCGAAGGCGGATTTGTGGAAGGATTGGTCCGACTGCTTCTGGCTATCGGCACCGCAGACGGGGACTTGAACCGTGAGTATTTCTATAAAGTCGAGGATATTGCAAAAGGACAACCGCGCCTGAAAACGATTCGGATGCACGAATTCAGAAAAATTGCCCGCAAACAGGCTCGGATTCTTAAGACAGAGAAATATTGGGCGATCAAGACATTGGCGCAATTGCTGCCGACAGAGGAAGAACAGAAAGAAGTTCTGAAAATCTGCAAAGATGTGTTTCAGGATCATCTTATGGACAAAGAAGCTCAGGAGATCATCCGGGTATTTGCTCCGGAAAGAGATAGCTGCCTTCCTGTCACAGGAAAAAAAGCCAAAGTTGGAACAATTCCGGCTCGCAAAAAAGACGAGTCGGAGACCGAGCAGATCGAGCCCCAATCCCAAGCTGAATATCAGATGCTGAAAAACTGACAGGATGAACCTGCTCCGCATTACAGGAACTGACGCCATACATCTATCAAACCAGAGAAGAAGCGCGAAAAGCTCTGATTGTTCAGACGGATTGAGTGATAAAAAAAGCTTGACATCATCCGAGTTTCATGTGAATATGTTTTTACATTTTTCGTACAAAAACTGTACATAAAGGAGAGAGATATGGGAAAGAAAAATGAACTCAAAGTAGAACAGAAAGTAAGCTGGGATTTGGCATTGCTGCTTCTGGAAGACTTGCTGAGAAGCTTCAGAGAAGGCAAGGCATGTATTCAGGATGGAAAGAATTTCATTACCCTGAAACCAGTAGGAGATGTGGATATCGAATTGCAGGCTTCGGAGAAAAAAGGCAAACAGAAACTTGAAATTTCGATTTCGTGGAAAGAAACGGCTGCAGACGGCAAACCTATCCGAGAGGTGAAAATTTCGAGTCAGGAACCTGAAATCGAGCTGCCCGAAGAGGCGGATGAGGTAGAGAAAAAAGACAGCGATGATGGCGGAGAAGATACTGAAAAATAAGCAATAAAGCGTAAACGACTGTTTGAGATCGGCGGTTGTCAGGATGAGATAAACACTTCGATTCCGACAACCGTTGCTCAATCATTCTTGAGTTTTCTATTCGAAACTTAATAAAAGCCGAGCAGTTACGCCCGGCTTATCTTTCTCCGATTACCTTATTTGCTCAGTTTGATCACCATAAATCCCATGTTCATGCGGCGGATCAGAAGCTGAATGCTTTCTCCTTTATTCACAGCGGAAATGGCTGTGTTGTAATCATT
>CAZMDM010000098.1:0-12962 GCA_964564775.1 uncultured Desulfonema sp.
AATCCAACTTCAGAACTTTAAGATTCTTGGCCAAAACCAGCGTTCCGGTAATTTTGGGAGCAATGACTTTTTCGGTCATTTCTTGGGTTCTTCGCTGAATGATACCCGCATAATCCGCCAAACCTGCCGCATGAATCACGCCGTTGATATTTCCGAATTTCCGCACCGCCTGCTCAATTCCAGCCTGCATCTGATCAAAATCAGCAACATCCGCATTCAGAATAAAAATTTCTGCTCCGTATTCGGTCATTTCACGAAGCTTGCGGATTTTCATACTGATCGGGTCTTGTCCTTCATGGGTATTCAGCCAATTTTCCCATGATTCGGGCTTGGGAAATGCAGACCGAGTGGTCAAAATCAGCCTTGCTCTGACTGTTTTTGCCAAATGTTCTGCCAAGACCAATCCGATTCCTCCGAGTCCGCCGGTAATGAGATAAACGCCCTTTTCCCGCAGGCGTGAAGGTTTATCCGAAGTTTTCTCCAATCGGATCGGCTCAAAGCTTTGCACCCAGCGATGCTGCCCGCGATATGCCACGACAATATCTTTGAATTCTCCCATCAGTTCGGGGATCAGATTTTCCACGAGATTTTCGTCTTCGGCAATCACATCAATATTGCAGGCAGTGATATTCGAATATTCCAAAGGAATGATCTTCACGGGTCCCAGAATGGCAGCTTTTTCGGGATTCAATGGCTCATTTCCGATAACCTCTTGAATATGATTTGAAATCACCGCAAGTTTGAGCTTGTGCGTAATATTGTGTCTGCCCAACGACTGAGCCAAAAAAAGCAAACTGTGTAAATAAGAAGTGAGAAATGAGAAATGAGACGTATATTTTGTAACGCTCCACAAATGCACGATGTTTTGGGGAATTTTACCTGAATTGCGAAGTTCGGCAATCAGTGCATCATAATCTTCGGCAAGCTGAGGATTTATCGAATATTCGTGTTCTGACAGCTTTTCGAATTTTGATCCGGCAAGTACTTTGGTAATACTATGACCATCCTGAGCTAATCGTTTTGCCAGTTGATCGCCGACCTCGCATTCATCCATGAATATCAGCCATGTTGACGGAGCCTGCGATACGGAAATCGGCAATGCGGAACGTTTCCATGAAGGCAGATAAAACCAGTCTGCAATATCGGATTTCTTTTCAAGCGGAGCCTGAAACGCCCGATCCGTCTGCGGCTCAATCCAAAATCGTTTGCGTTCAAACGGATATGTCGGCAGCGGCACGCGATGGCAATCCTCATGGGCATGGAACCCGTTCCAATCCGGTTTTGCGCCGTTCAGCCATAATTTTCCCAGCGTGGTCAGGATGTAAGCAGAATCCGAAGTGTTTTCCTGCGGATGGCGCATCGAATGGAGAACAATATGATGCTTTGCCTTTTTCGGATGCGTCAGGGCAAAAGTACTCAGTGTTCTGCCGGGTCCGATTTCCAAAAAGACCTTTTTATTTTCATCCGACATCAGAGAATTGATACCATCGGCAAAACGAACAGTCTGACGCAGATGGGCTGCCCAATAATTCGGATCCGTTGCCTGCTGCGAAGTGATCAGTGTGCCGGTAACATTTGAAATATACGGAATTTTCGGATCATTCCGTCTGGTTTTTCCCACAACTTCTGCAAAGGGCTTTAAAATCGGATCGAACATTTCCGAATGAAAGGCATGAGAAGTGTGCAGACGTCGGGATTCGAGGTTTTTATCTGCTAATTGCCGTTCAAGAGCTTCTATTTCCTCTGTTTTTCCTGAAACCACACACAATGACGCGCTGTTGACCGCCGCCAGAGAAAGCCTCGTGCCTTGAATCAGAGAACTTGCTTCTGTTTCAGGCATCGAAACGCCGAGCATCGCGCCTTTGGGAAGCTGCTGCATCATCCGCCCTCTTGCTGCCACCAATGTCAGCGCATCCTCCAACGAAAAAACTTCTGCAATGCAGGCTGCCACATATTCACCGATGCTGTGTCCGATCATGGCATCCGGCGTGATTCCCCAAGACATCCATAGTTGGGCAAGCGCATATTCGATCACAAACAGTGCAGGCTGAGTGATCGAGGTCTGATTCAGAATCTCCGGGTTTTCCGATCCTGTTTCAGGATAAATCACGGCGCGTAAATCGAGTTTCAGAATCGGCATCAGAAATTTCGAGCATTTTTCAATAGATTCCCGAAATACCGGCTCTGTCTGATACAATTCACGCCCCATATTCACATATTGAGAACCTTGTCCCGTGAACATAAACACGATTTTCGGCGATTTTGAATCATCAACCCCAGTGAATACCCGTTTCGGATCAGTTGATATCAGCAGAGTTTCGGCATCTTCCATATCTTTACAGACCAAAATCCGGCGATGCGGAAACAGCTTGCGTCCGATATGAAGCGTATAAGCCGCATCCGCAATATCCGTATCAGGATGAGCCTTGAAATGCTTTGCCAGATTTTCACTCATCGTATTCAGCGCAGAATCCGTTTTCGCAGATAAAGCAAGCAGATGAAAAGGTCTTTCACTTTTCACTTTGCACTTTTCACTTTGCACTTCTTCCAAGATCGCGTGTGCATTTGTTCCGCCGATTCCGAATGAACTCAGCCCTGCCCTTCGGGGAAGTTTATCGGTATTCCAGTCTGTCAGCTTGGTATTGACATAAAACGGCGTATTTGCAAAATCAATTTTGGGATTGGGCTTTTCAAAATTGATGCTGGGCGGAATTTTTTTGTGTTTCAGAGACAAAGCGGTTTTGATCAGCCCAGCCACGCCTGCGGCAGTATCCAGATGTCCGATATTTGCCTTGAGAGCGCCGATGGCACAGAATCTTTTTTGCTGAGTCCCGGCTCTGAATGCCTGAGTCAGTGCGGCAATTTCGATGGGATCACCCAAAGTGGTCCCAGTTCCGTGAGTTTCCATATAGCTGATAGTTTCGGGAGATATGCCCGCGACAGCCTGAGCTTCGGCAATCACTTCGGACTGACCTTCGATGCTTGGTGCAGTATAGCCAACTTTCAGCGAGCCGTCATTGTTGACCGCAGTTCCCCGAATCAGAGCGTAAATATGATCCTTATCTTTGATTGCATCTTCAAGGCGCTTGAGCAGAACAACCCCTGTGCCGCTGCTTAATACCGTCCCTTTGGAATCCGCATCAAATGCCCTGCAATGTCCGTCAGGAGACAGAATACCGCCATCCTGATACAAATATCCCGAAATCTGGGGAACCCGGATGCTCGATCCTCCGGCTAAAATCATATCAGATTGATAATTCAGCAGACTCTGACAGGCAAAGTGAACCGCCACTAGGGAGGTGGAACATGCAGTGCCGATACTGATTCCCGCGCCTCTGAGATTGAGTTTGTAGCAAACCCGTGTGGCAATAAAATCTTTATCGCTGCTGATAGCGATCTGATACTGATCTGAATTCCGAACAACTTCTTGATTTAACAATATGTTATGAATAAGATAGCTGTTCATGCCGCAGCCGGCATAAACACCGATGCGTCCCGGATAGTCTTCGGGATTATAGCCTGCATTTTCAAGAGCCTGCCACGCGCATTCCAGAAAGAGCCGATGCTGAGGGTCTGTCAATGCAGCTTCTTTCGGAGAAAAGCCGAAAAATGAGGCGTCGAACAAATCAATGTTCTGCAAGATCGGGTGAGTTTTCACATATCGGGGATTTTTGAGCAGTTCCGAAGATATGCCCGAAGCTTTCAGTTCATCATCGCTGAAGGTTTTGGCAGATTCGAGTCCGTTGCACAGATTCTGCCAGAATTCATCAATATTATCCGCATCCGGGAACCGCCCGGACATGCCGATGATCGCAATCGGTTCGATGCTGTCATACAGTTCTGAATTATCCATGTTGATGCCTTCTTCTTTGTCTGAACCATGATTCACAGGATTCGGGGATTAGCAAGATTATCAAGGAATAAAAATACGTCCTATTCCCAAATAATTTTCCAAATCCGATATGATTTCTATCACTTTGTCAGCACATTGCTCCCGATATCCGATATTTGAAAGACGGTCTCTGTTACTGAATGTTAAAACCGGTAAAGATTCGGGTTTATTTTCTTCACGAATCGTTTGCTCAAGAGAGTCTTTATATTTCATACTTCGGTTATTTGTCAGCAGAATCATCCTATTTGCCTGTGCAAATCGCCAAACCTCTCTATCCGTGCTTTTGGTTGATAACCCTGCATCTTCGAATCTGATCAGTTTTATCGGTATCAGTTCAAGCCAGCCGCTTGAGGACAATGTTCCCCATAGCAATGTTGCATGACCTTCAATATCATGGTCAGCCAGAACTTTTATTGTACCGTTTTCCATTTTGCCTTCCTTGCATCCAGCATTGCTCGGATTTTTTCATGTCCGGGTTTGGGAGGCATGGCGGCTATTTTCGCAAGATGTTCCCGATTACGTTCCCGCCAATATCGCTCGGTTTCCTCCGCATATTTCAGCACCGCCTGATATTCGGATTCAACCTCTTCACGATGAATTTCGATATATCTCATAACATCCTGAATCTGTTTATCGGTCAGATTAAGCCAGTCCCTTATCAGGTGAGGGGGCCAGCCATCTTTGATATAATCCATAACCGCATAAAGTGTTATTCTTGTTCCGCTGACAGATAAGCCGCGACTGTTTCTGACAATTGAATGAATTGTCTGTTCCATTGATCCGACCTCATCATCATAATTTAATATTATCATCTTCCTCCGATGTCTCTCATCCTGTTCTTCTGCGCCGCTTCATGGCTTCTTTCTGCCTGTTGGCTCTGTCCTGAACCTGTTTGATCGCCGAAGGTTCTTCGCTATTTTCTCCTCTTTCACTCAGATATTCGGCAAGCGCGGCGATAGTCGGATATTTGAACAATTCCACCACCGGAATTTCACGATTGAATACCTCTTGCAATTTGGTCTGAACCTGAATCAGCAGCAGCGAATGTCCGCCAAGATCGAAGAAGTTGTCGCGAATACCCACTTTTTCCACTTTGAGAACATCCTGCCATACTCGGGCAATATCCTGCTCGATCTGCGTGTCCGGAGCGATATATTCCTCATCTGTCTGCCTCTGATCCGGTGCGGGCAGGGCATTGCGGTCAGTCTTGCCGTTCGGGGTCAGGGGGATATTTTCCATCATGACAAAGGCGGACGGGATCATATAAGCAGGCAATTGTCTGCTGAGATATTCTTTGAGTTTGGATATGACAACTTTCTGATTTGAAACAATATAGGCAACCAATATCCTGTCATCCGTCCGATCTTCTCTGTCAACAACGACCGCATCTTTGATCTGTGTTGTAAAGTAATTGAGCCGGTCGAGAATATCATTGACTCTGTCTATATCCATAGCCGCATCAATCTCTTCAAGCCCTTCTTCTCGTGAGATTCTGCCCAGACGAATATCCCAACTCAACGGAGAAGCATAATTATGATAACCTTTTTCTTTCAGATGGATACAAATACCCACATCATTGATCAGGCAGTTTGTCGAACAAAAACCGGTATCTATCGGTCTGCTCCAAAACTGATCTTTCTCATGGAGATATTCTTTTACTTTGCGAATCGGGGTATCATCATATCTGAAAAAGTCCACGAAATACATCCGATCAAACACATGATCCTCGATATTGATATTCAGACGCCTTGAAATTCTGTCATTTCTGGCATGATACATTTTTCTGAACAGAAGAAGCTGTTTCTCTATTTCTTCCGCATCAGATATCCCATGCTCGAAAAGTCCGTGTAATTTCGTGTCAAAAATCTGACCTCTTGACAGACCCGTAATCACCACGTTGATACCTTTATCATAAGCAAGTTTGGTGCTGAGAGTGGTCAATGCTTTGAAACATCCACTGAAAACCGTATGATCAAAATTCAGACTATCAACGAATATATCGTTCATATTCCGAAGTGTAAGCGTAATATTCTCCACATTCAGAGAGGATGTCATTCTTTTGATGTTTTCGAAGGCAGTATCGGATATGAAACCGTTATCAAAAGTAAATGTCAGAACTTTGAATCCCATATCCACTAATTTATACAGCACATAAGAACTGTCTTTGCCTCCGCTGTAAAGCAGAAGACAATCATATTCGCTCCGCTTTGTCTTTTGGGCTTTTTCCATCAGACGCTGAAATGCAGTAATGTCTCGAAAATATCGGTCTGCCTGTTCTTTATATTCGTCATATTGTTCGCAGATACTACAGACGCCTTCGCTGTTGAAAGAGATATTCGGATACTCTGAAGAAAGAAGGCATTTTTTACAGCGCATGAAATTTCCCGAACCAATTTTCAAGTTTATGTCATTTGAAACAATTTTCAAATTTGTTGCCTCTTTATAGCTGAGTATCTGCTCTTCTATCTCTTTCAGTTCGATTCTGAATCCTCTTATTTTCACCTGATGGTCAATGCGCCCCAGAAACTCTATGGTTCCGTCCCACAAATACCGAGCCAGATCTCCGGTTTTATACATCATATAATCGGGATTGAAAATATTCAGCATGAATTTTTCTTCGGTCAGTTCGGGACGATTCAGATAGCCCCGTCCGACATTCTCTCCGCCGATATATAATTCACCGACAACACCTATCGGAGCAGGCTCAAATTCGTCATCCAAAATATATGTCTGGGTATTGGCAACAGGACGCCCTATGGGTGCAATATGCTTGTTTGCCGGTTTGCACTTCCAGAAAACAGTATCAATTGCAGCCTCTGTAGGTCCGTAAAGATTGTATATGTCCACAGACGAATTCTTGAAAAATATTTCCAAATATTTCATTGGCAATGCTTCGCCGCCGCAGCACAGCCGCTTCAAACTGTTACATTGCTCGATTCCATCAGTCTGAATCAGCATTTTCAATAAAGAAGGAACAAGTTGCAACGTGGTAATATTTTTTTCCCGAATCGTTTTGATGATATACTTGGGGTCATAATGTCCGCCCGGCGCTGCCATAACCAACTGCGCTCCTGCCATCAGGGGAGCATAAAACTCCCAAACCGAGGCATCGAAGCTGATCGGCGTTTTCTGCAATACTTTGTCGCTTTCATTCAGCATAAACTCAGCCTGCATCCAGTACATGTGATTACAGATCGCCTGATGATGAATCATCACTCCTTTGGGTTTCCCAGTACTCCCTGACGTATAAATCACATAAGCAAGATTATCGGGTTTGACTTCTGTTTTCGGATTTTCCTGATTTTCCTGAGCAATAATCTCCCATAACAGACTCAGGCACACAGTCTGCAAAGAGTGTTCGGAAAGTTCTTTGACAAATTTTTCCTGCGTCAGTACAATCCGAATCCCTGCATCCTGAATCATAAATGACAAACGTTCTTTGGGATAAGACGGATCTAACGGCACATAAGCTCCGCCTGCTTTCAGAATTCCGAAAAGCCCGACTACCATTTCCAAAGATCGCTCCATATAAATGCCGACCAGAACTTCGGGTTTTACGCCCTTCTTTATCAGATAATGAGCAAGCTGATTGGCGCGAAGATTCAGTTCCCGATAGCTCATCTCCCGGTCTTCGAATACCACCGCAACCGCATCCGGTGTTTTTTCAACCTGTTCTTCAATCAATTGATGCAGACATCTGTCGCGGGGATAGTCGGTTTTGGTATTGTTCCACGCGAAAAGAATTTTATCGAGTTCGGCATACGTCAGCAGTGGCAGAGAAGCAATATCCATATCCGGGTTATACACAATCGCATCTATCAGAACCTGAAAGTGAATTGCCATGCGGCTGATCGTATCGGCATTGAACAAATCCCTATTATATTCGAAACATGCAGACAATGCGCCGTCATTTTCGCTCATAAACAATGACAGATCGAACTGAGCAAACCGATGTTCGAATTTGTACGATCTGATATTCAGATTCCCAATTTGCATCCGACCGCCTTCTTCATTCATAATAAACGGTGCGGGAATTTCAAACGGATAGGGTTTTTGCAGAACAAACAATGTCTGAAACAACGGCGATCTGGAAGGATCACGCTGAATTTGCAGCCGCTCCACGAGCAATTGAAACGGATAGTCCTGATGCGCCAATGCTTCCAATACGGTCTGGCGGACTTGAGCAAGAAAAGTTCGAAATGAGGGTTTGCCGGACAAATCCGACCGGATGACAATCGGATTAACAAAATATCCCATAATTCTTTCGAATTCACTACGGCTTCGGGCAGCAGCACCGGAACCCACCAGAATATCTTTCTGTCCCGTATATCGGTATAACAAAACTTGAAATGCCGCCATTAGCGTCATAAACAGCGTTGTGCCGGATTCTTTTGACAATTCTTTGAGTTTCTGTGTCAATTTTCCGTTCACTTTGAAATCATGCGATAGTCCGTTATAGGTCTGAACCGGAGGACGGAGATGATCTGTCGGCAGATTCAGTACCGGAAGCTCGCCACTCAGTTTCTGCTTCCAATAGTACCACAGCCGTTCTCCTTCCGCTCCGGAAAGCATTTCCGCCTGCCATCGGGCATAATCCGTGTATGACACGGCTATCGGCAGGAGATCAGCCGATTTTTTCGATGTTTCCGCCACATATAATCTCTGAAGTTCATCCGCAAATAGCGAAAAGGACCACAAATCCGTAGCAATATGATGAATATTGAGCAGCAGAATATGATCTTCGGAAGATCGGACAAATAAATAGACCCGAAGCACAGGTCCGTTTTCAAGATCAAAGGGCAGATGCGCCTGCTCGGCAATATGAGTATTCAGTTGTTCCTCAGACCAGTCGGAAACATTTGTAATTTCGAATCGGAGCGGCAGACTGTCGTGAATCTTCTGAACCGGAACGCCATTTTTCAGATGATATGTAGTTCTGAAAACCGGATGTCGGGCAATCAGCGATTCAAACGCGCGCCACAGACTCGGAATATCCGGCTTGCTTACAATCCGTATCGCATAAAATACATTATACGCCGAACTCTCCGGCGCAAGCTGATACATAAACCACAGTGATTGCTGATTATAGCTCAGCGGAAATTCGGAAACCGAAGGCTGAGAGAGTTCAGGTATATCAATGAGATCAGAGGTCGCACCTTGCACGTTGCACTCTGCACGTTGCACTGCTTCATCAATAAGTTGGGCAATAGTCGGATTTTCAAGAAATTTGGTCATTTGCCAGTTCAAGCCCAGATCACTTTCAATGCGGTGCTGAATTTCGATAGCCATGAGCGAATCTATGCCCAGATGGCTCATGGACTGATTTATACTGATATAAGATTTCGGAATTTTGGCAACTTCGCCAATCAGATCACAGAAATAAGATTCGAATAATTTTCGGCGTTCTTCCACAGATGCGGATTCCAGTGATGACAAAGATATTTCAGAAGCAATCCTGTTGCGCGTATCAGCGGAATCATCGCTTACAGTCTGCGCTGTTTCAAAAATGCTTTTTCCGACAATATCCAATGAATTATTCAGAAACCCGTTTTTGCACGCGTGTCTCTGAATCTTGCCGCTGGAGGTTTTGGGAATGGTGCCGACTTTGAGCAGCAGTATTCCGTAAGCCTGCAACTCGTGCTGTTCCGATATGGCTTTGCGGATTTCCTCGATAGCCGCATCCATATTTACAGGAACAGGCTTATCCGGCTCATATCCGGGAACGATATCTACCTGTCTTCGCTCTGCGGATGTCCGGCGATCATCACGCTTCTGATCGGGAGCCTGACGCCGTTCTTTGTGCCGGCGCTCGATTTCGGCAGCAATCATCAGCCGCTCTTCTCCGTCAATTTCGATAGCAAATGCTGCCACACACCCCGGGCGGATATTCGGATAACTTTTTTCCACCGTAAGTTCGATATCCTGAGGATAATGATTTCTGCCGCGAATAATCATCATGTCTTTGAGACGTCCGGTAACAAAAAGCTCTCCTTCGGAAACAAAGCCCAGATCTCCGGTTCTCAGAAACGGACCTTCGCCGGTATCGGCAATATATGCCTGAAAAGTTTCTTTTGTGGCTTCGGGTTTTTGCCAATAACCTTTTGCAACACTGGGACCCGATAACCAGATTTCCCCGACTTCGTTGTCATTGCATTTTCTCAGCGTATCGGGATTGACAATGACAATCTGCTGTCCGGTCATGGTTTTTCCGCAGCCGATCAGGGTTTGAATGTTATCGGAAGTCGTATTTTCAGGACTTACTGCCCGATGATGTTTTGACAGTTCATTGCGATCAATCTTTCTGAGTATGGGCAACGCATCTTTTGATCCGCCGGAGGCAATCAAAGTTCCTTCTGCCAAGCCGTAACACGGATAAAATGCTGATTTTTTAAAACCGCATGAAGCAAATGCTTCCGAAAACCGCTCCAAAGTTTCCGGGCGGATGGGTTCCGCGCCGTTATAGGCAATATCCCAATAACTCAGATCAAGCTGTGTGCGTTGTTCGGCACTGACTTTGCGAACACATAAATCATAAGCAAAGTTAGGTCCCGCGCTTCCGAAGGCTTTATATTTCGACATAGCTGCAAGCCATCGGAAAGGCTTTTGAAGAAACGCTATCGGCGACATCAATACCATCGTATAGCCGCCATATACAGATTCTAAAATTCCTCCGATCAGCCCCATGTCATGATAAGGGGGAAGCCAACTCACTCCGTAGCTGTCGGGAGTAAGCTGATTGCATTCGTGAATCAGCCCGAAATTGTGCATCAGATTTCCATGACTTACCATCACGCCTTTGGGATCGCCGGTCGAACCGGAGGTATATTGAAGAAATGCGAGAGAGTCCGGGGTTATATCCGGCTTTTTCCAATCCGAATTTGGGTCTGCCGCGAAAAGCTTCTTTAAAAATCTGAGTTTGTTCAAGATCGGCATCTCTGAAATTTTTTTGGCAATGCCGCCGTCTGTTGCCAGCCATTTCAGGGTGCGGAAAGCCGGTTCTTTGGAAAATACAGGCTTGCCGATGGTGTTGATCATCCATGTCGTCATTGCCACAAAGGGTTTGGCACTGTTGATAATTCCGGCTAATCTGGGCAGAGTTCTGTCTAGACGCGCGGGATTGGGCGGATATGCCGGTACTGCAATCACACCTGCATACAGACATCCGAAAAATGCGGCAATATATTCGAGTCCGGGAGGATACAGCAGCAATGCACGTTCCCCGACCGCACCGAATTTGCGGAGTCGGAGTGCGATTTCTTTGGCTCTGAAGTCCAATTCCCGGTAGGTCAGTCTGCCTTCTTCTGTTTCTCCGTCTTTGAGAAAAATAAAGGCTGTTTTATCCGGCTGATGGGTTGATCTGAAGCGCAGAAGTTCTACCAGATCGGTAATCTCGGTAGGTGTGATGGCAGTTTCCATAACTCCGTCTCTCTTTTCAGTGTCAGGTGTTAAGTGTTATGGGTTAAGATACAAGTTATCGAATTTATCTATACGCGTCTGATGGCGTCCGCCTTCGAATGGCGTATTGAGCCATGTTCTGACGATTTCGAGTGCCAGTATATCTCCGATGACTCTGGCGCCCATGACCAGAATGTTCGCATCATTGTGTTTCCTACTCATCATAGAAGAAAACAGATCATTGCACAACGCGGCTCTGACATGGGCAAAACGGTTTGCAACCATAGACATTCCCAAGCCCGTGCCGCATAACAGGATTCCGCGGCTGAATCTGCCTTCGGATACGGCTTTGGCAACTTTGATGCCGAAATCGGGATAATCCACAGAAGATAACCCGAATGCGCCCGCGTCTTCCACAGATATGCCTTCTTTTTCAATCAGATATTTTCTGATGATTTCTTTCAAACCGAAAGCTGCATGATCGCAGCCAATAATGATTTCCTGCATTGCTTCGACTCCTAATAATTAGGGATATAAAAAATATCATAAATTCATCTGCAAATAATCGCAAGAAAAAAAATCAGACACGATATAATTTTTTCTCTTGTCTTTTCAAGGTTCATTTGTTATTAAGGATATAATAAAAGTATGATCAAATTCTATAATATATTATTGTGGATAATCCTTATTATCACCTTTCCTATTACCCTGCTCCTGGTTCTGTTTTCCGAGAAGCGGCGCAAGACGGTTTTGCACCGTCTTACCCTCACTTCTCACTTCTCACTTCTTACTTCTCATTTCTCTCAGCCGCCCGTATGGATTCACGCACTTTCCGTAGGAGAAGTTCTGTCTGCCATTCCTATTGTCAGATCATTGAAAAACAGCATCGGCGCAATTCCCATTGTATTTTCGGCTTCGACATACAGCGGTTTTGAAACTGCCGTGAATATGCTGAATCAGGATGCCGATGGAATTTTCTATTTTCCCTACGATCTTTCGCCATGCGTCCGGCGCGCAGTCCGATATATCAAGCCTTTAACTGTAATTATTGTCGAAACCGATATCTGGCCCAATTTTCTGTTTCTTATGAAAAAACAGAATATCCCGGTAATGCTTGTCAATGCAAGGCTTTCGGAAAAATCATTTTCAGGATATCAGCGCTTGTCGTTTCTGACAAAACCGATATTCGATACATTTTCGAAGATATGCTGTCAGAGCAAGGCAGACGCGGAGCGCTTCGAAGCGCTGGGCGTATCATCCGAGCGGATTCACATTACCGGCAATGTCAAATTCGATCAGGCGGAAATTTCTTTTTCAGATAATGAAATATTATATTTACAGAATATTATCAACCCGGAGTATCATCGCAAAGTGATCGTTGCCGGAAGCACACATGAAGGGGAGGAAAAAATTCTTGCGACCGTGTTTTCAAAATTGTCTGAAGATTTTGACAATCTTTTGCTGGTTATTGCTCCGAGAGACCCGAAACGCAGCCGGAATATCTGCAAAATATTCAGTAATGCTGTACTGTTTTCAGAGATCGAAACAACAAAATCAGCGCCTTCTAATGTTATCATTATTGATCGGATCGGCATTCTGCGAAAGCTGTATGCGATTGCGACCATCAGTTTTGTGGGCGGAAGCATGGTAAGCTGCTGTCTCTTATAACCATCTT
>CAZMDM010000099.1:0-7207 GCA_964564775.1 uncultured Desulfonema sp.
TTGTCGCTTCAATCTGCTTCATCAGCCGGACTGTCCGATGGTCCCATGGCTTATGATCACCCGAGGACAGGGAAGCAGAAACGGAAAGGGCTTTTGAGCCACCGAAGTTCCGACAAAGCGGCTTGACCGGGGTTTTCCAACTTCTTCAGCAATCTCTTTGTAAGACTTTACCTGTCCGTAAGGAATACAGGCGACATACTTCAGTACCGCCTGCTGCTGCTCGGTCAGACGGCTCATGTCCATCCATTCCCAAGGAATACCGATGATTTTTCCTTCGAAATATTCGCATATCGCTTCTGCCACAAGTTCCGCATTGGGATGAAACCCCGATGTTCCAGACTTGCTGATGTATGCGTTCAATTCATCGGGATTTTCCTGGGGAAGCAATATTTCTGTCATGCGAAACGGAAATTCGCAATACAGTATTGCCATTTCTCCGAAAGGAGTTGAAAATACGATGTGTCTAGATATCTGTTTCAAGGATATAAGCCTCCAAATTACACTTTTCGATATATTTTCCAGAAATGACTTTATAACGCACCGAAATCCCTGCCTTATGAACGGATTCCGGGTCGCCGGATACCAAAGGATGCCAGTCATACAAATCTCTGCCTTCCGACACCAGCCGGTACGCGCAGGTTTTCGGCAGCCAATAACATTCCCTTACGGTTTTCAGCGTCAGCGTCAGACAATCCGGCATAAAGCGATGGCGTTCATCGTATATCCTGCATCGGCAGGTGCCGATATCCAGAAATTCACATGCCACACCAGTATAAGAGACTTTCCGCTTTCGCTGATCCTCAAGCTTTTCCAGACAGCATTTGCCGCACCCGTCACAGAGCATTTCCCATTCTTTACGAGTCATCTGTACAAGTGTTTTGCTTTTCCAAAACGGAATATTATCATTCATAATACCGCCGCGCAAGGGATACAGAGTAATTTTCCATGTTCATCCGATGTCATTTTCGTAGCCATGGTCATTTCTCCGCATTTCGCGCACGGCTCCGAAGGCGCAAGCGGTGCATACGGAGGCATATCGACTTCAATTTCTTCTGTAACAAAGATATCATCAAAACTCGCTGAAAGCAACTGACGCGATTTTCCAATCTTATCCTGTGTCTGTATCTGACACCGGTTTTTTCGAGAAAAACGGATCGCCTTCCGGGAAGAACGGTTCAGAATCGTATAGACATTTTTTCCGTAATCTTTTAAGATCAGATTGCCTTTACCGGCAGTCGTACCGAGCAGCACCTGAAGCGCATCGATGGCGCAGGAATCGTTTTCGGCAATCGCGACAATTTCCTCGTCTTCAGATCGTCTGATACTTAAAAGCCGTATGGCTTCTTTGGCAAGCAGATATCCGTACGTCAGTCCGGGACACAGATGCCCGTGAAACTCGACACATTGCTTCATATCCTGCGGTATATCCGATAGTTGCTGTTCCGTACACATTGTGAGGTCTCCTTTATGAATAACACATTTTGGGTCATTTTTTCATTGTCATTTCTGCTCGCGCTGACCGGAGCGATGTCTCCGGGTCCGCTGCTCACTTATACCATTATCAAATCTGTCCGCGCAAGACAACGGGGATATTTGATGGGCTTGTGGATCATTCTGGGTCATGCACTGCTTGAAATGGCGATTATCCTCTTTCTTCTCTTGGGATTTTCGTTTATATTGAAAAATATCTTCGTGGTTCGCATGATCGGCGTTGTCGGCGGAATCATATTGCTGTTTTTCGGAATTTCCATTATCCGGGATATCCGAATGAATAAAATTTCTGCTGATTTTTCAGGAACTTCGGATATGAATACATCTTCCCGCTTATCGGACAGTCCGGTGATCGGCGGAATCATGGTTTCCATGTCCAATCCGTACTGGTGGGTCTGGTGGGCAAGTATCGGACTGGCATTTATGGCACAGTATGAAATTTCTTACAGATCGTGGACAAAGCTGATTGCATTTTTTCTGGGACATGAAGCCGGAGACCTGATCTGGTATCTGCTGATTTCAACATTGTCATTTTTCGGACTGCGGAAGCTCAATCCGAAAATATATAACAGCATTCTGGCAGTTTGCGGAATTTTTATGATCCTGTTCGGACTGTATCTGGGAATTTCTCCGTTTTCGGATCAACGTTTCTGAAAACCGTCAATACAGCCGGATTGTGTCGTAACGGTGAATGAAAACTCTTCAGCGTAAGAATCAGAAACCCGCACAATCCTTGCGATCATGCGGGCTTTGCAAAATCAATTCTGTTTCAGCAACAAAATTGTTATTTTCTTGCTTTGGCGTAACCCAGTTTCACCAATGCTTCTTCCATTTCACCCAGAATTGCCGGATCATCGATGGTTGCAGGAACTTTGTATTCTTTGTTGTCTGCGATCTTCTGAATCGTGCCGCGCAGAATCTTGCCGGAACGGGTCTTGGGCAGACGTTTGACCACCGTAGCGGTCTTGAATGCCGCAACCGCGCCGATACGGTCTCTGACCATCTGAATCACTTCTTTGACGATCTGATCGTTGGGTTTGGTAACCCCGGCTTTCAGAACGATAAAGCCGACCGGAACCTGTCCTTTGAGCTGATCTTCAACACCGAGAACCGCGCATTCCGCAACATCGGGATGATCGGAAAGCACTTCTTCCATCGCGCCGGTGGACAGACGATGACCCGCGACATTGATGATGTCGTCGGTACGGGACATGACATAGACATAGCCGTCTTCATCAATAAAACCCGCATCAGCAGTCTTGTAATATCCCGGAAATTCTTCCAGATAAGATTCTTTATACCGCTCGTCATTTTGCCACAGTGTGGGCAGAGTTCCCGGAGGCAGCGGCAATTTTACGACCAATGCGCCGGTATCGCCCGGTTTGACCGGTTTGCAATCGGAATCCAGTACCTGAACATCCCAGCCCGGAGCTGGTTTGGTCGGAGAACCGTATTTGACTTTGAAATGATGCAAGCCCATGCAGTTGGCACAGATTGCCCAGCCGGTTTCGGTCTGCCACCAATGGTCAATGACCGGTACTTTGAGGTTCCGCTCGGACCACTGAATGGTATCCGGATCAGAGCGCTCTCCAGCAAGGAACAGAATCTTGAAGCAAGAAATATCGTATTTTTTGATAAACTCGCCATTCGGGTCTTCCCGTTTGATCGCTCGATATGCTGTCGGTGCGGTAAACATGCACTTGACTTTATGCTGGGAAATCACGCGCCAGAATACGCCTGCATCTGGTGTGCCGACCGGCTTGCCTTCGAAAAATACGGTTGTGCAGCCTTTGAACAGCGGCGCATACACAATATAAGAATGTCCCACGACCCAGCCGACATCGGAAGCTGCCCACCACACATCGTCCTGATCGATATCGTAAATATTTTTCATAGTCCATTTTAACGCTACGAGATGACCGCCGTTATCTCTGACCACGCCTTTGGGCTGCCCTGTAGTTCCCGAAGTATAGAGAATATACAGAGGATCCGTGGCTTTGACCGGAACGCAGTCATGCGGTTTGGCTTTTGCCATCAGCTCATTCCAATCAAAATCTCTGCCTGCGATCAGACTGGCTTTTTCCATCGGACGCTGGAAAATCACGCATTTTTCCGGTTTTGCCGGAGAGATTTCAATTGCCTCATCCAGCAGAGGTTTGTAGGGAATGACTTTTTTGACTTCGATACCGCAGGATGCGGAGATCATGACTTTGGGTTTGGCATCGGTAATTCGGGTGGCAAGCTCGCGGGGAGCGAAACCGCCGAACACAACAGAATGAATCGCGCCGATTCGCGCGCAGGCAAGCATGGCAATCGCTGCTTCCGGGATCATGGGCATATAAATAATGACGCGATCTCCCTTTACAACACCCAAGCCTGCCAATACACCGGCAAATTTAGCAACTTCATCCCGAAGTTCTTTGTAGGTATACTTTTTGATCGTATCAGTAACCGGGCTGTCATAAATCAGTGCAACACGATCACCCCGCCCTTCTTTATCAATATGCACATCCAAGGCATTGTAGCAGGTATTGAGCTCCGCACCGACAAACCAGCGATAAAACGGTTTGTTGGAATCATCCAACACTTTGTCCCATTTTTTGTACCAGTAACAATCTTCCGCTGCTTTTCCCCAGAATCCGTTGGGATCTTCAATGGATTGTTTGTGGGCAATTTCATATGCATTTGCCATGAGTCATTTCTCCCTCTTAAATTGAATTTACAGAACGGCGGTCGGTTTCCATTCATCTTTCAGGGTCTATATATGAGTAACTCTGTTACCTGTCAAGAAAAAAATGAATGGGATACAGTATGTGAATAAAGATTTCACCATATCTGTTCTTTTTGTTTGCGAATTTTCCGTTTCTCCTTATCCCGGTCTGTTTCCCGCTTCCGCTTATTCCGTAGAAATTCTTTTTTCTGCTCCTCATCATCGAAGCTCAGGATAAAGCTTCCCGCATTCGCAGGGATTTTCGGTTTATCCGATGGCTCTTTTTTCTTGCTTTCCTCTTTTGGTTTGGGCAGAGGCGGTGCGCTGATGCAGTCCGGCAAAATCGCATCACTCAGGTACAGTTCATTCCCGGCTTGATAGAATACGATTCCGTTTGCCTGAGCTTTCTGAACCTGAACCGTTATCAGAACAGGTTTAGGATCAGAACGCCTGCCGATACGCTTTGCCATTTCAGGCGATGCAGATAAAACCACCTGCGAATGAAAACTCGGCATCAGACCTTTTTCCAGAAGCACCGGATGTGCTTTCTGTCTGACGCACGAATACAGAAGTTTGGGAAGATTCTTTGCTTTTGCAATCGGCTTCAGATGCTCGCGGCTGACTGCCCGGATCAGGGTGTCGGAGATTTCAATCGGCGGTTTGGTAACCGATAACAGGATTTCGTTGAGATGAGACTGACGTACATATCTGTACTCGTCTTCTTCGGAAAGGGCTTTGAGAAGGTCTTTGATTTTCACATAGCCTTGAGAATCTGGAATCAGTCCGAATTCATCGGGCTTTCTTCCCAACATGTATGCCAAAAACTTTGCCAACTGATCAGGATTTCGTTGCAATCCCATACAGAATCTCCTTATATCAAGTCTGAAAAATAACCGATCATCGACTGAAATGTTCTTTTATCTCACCTTACGCAGTAATTTGTAAAGGCTCTGATTTCCGCAGCGCGGAGGATGCTGCAAATGCGTTACTATCCGAACTATTGTTATTTTGTGATTTAGAATAGTGTAAGGAATGATTGCTCAAAGATATCACATCCCCCAGACCTCGATTTTTTTCCCTTTGTATTTTTCCGTTCTGCGGAATATTTTTTCTTTCCATCTTTTCTTGGGTCTTCGATCAAAAATGATCAGATGGGCATATTCCGAGCCGCACCTGTCCGTGTATTCCGCAGTCTGTTTCAATCCTTCGGCAATCGTATATTTGAGATTTTTATATCAAATTTTCAATTCGATGACGATTTTCTGAATTCCCTGATCATGTTTCCAATGGATCAGCAGATCAGTGCGTTTTCTGCCCAACCCGTATTCCCGGTCAATCCGCCCGCCAGAGTTGACGATTCTCTGGAGGAATGCCTGAAGCAGCAGTTGCGGACCCGCTTCTTTGTAATCGAATCTTTCCAGCCATATCTCCGAATTTTCTCGGAAAAATTCCTGAAACGCGGTCAGCAGCGCGGGCATATCCAAGCGTCCGTCCGGCAGGACAAACCATGACTGCTGAAACAGAGGTTCGAGGTTGTACTGGGTGATGGTGGTAAGCTCTCTGGGGATGATTTCCCGATAGATGGCGTTCGAGATTTCAAGACCTGATGCAGACCGGCGGATCAGTCCCAGATCAATCAGATATTCGATATCATCCTGAGCAATATTTTCGATGCTCGTGCCTTCGAGAATCGGAGCGATCACCCGCCTGACCCGCGCTTCTTTCAGCTTGTCCGTAAGCTGATCCAGATGCGTCTCTCTGCGCTGAATCAAGTTTTCCTTTGCCTGTATGATCAGGTCTTTCGTGATCGGAACCGAGCGCTCTTTTCCTTCCTTCATCCTGAAACACGCCTCATATCCCAGAGCGTTCACCAGCCAAGGCTGACCGTGCGTATATTTCCAAATTATTTCAAAAATATCCTGCTCGAATTTCTGTCCGGTTTCCTCGGTATGAGCCGAATAAAGCCGGAAAATCTCTTCCTGCGAAAAATTTCCGAGCCTCAGAGATTCAGCTTTGATATTGAACGCGCTTCCGCCGGTGATGATGGCTTTTTCTTTATCCGAATGAATCCGGTAATCCCGGACATCTCTGACGCCGCATAAAATCACACTCTGAGGAAAAGATGTCGGGCGTTTATCATACCCGGCTCGGAGTTGCCGCAGCACGGAAATCAGGGTATCGCCGATCAGCGCATCAATCTCATCTATCAGAATCACCAGCGGCTTTTCAGATGCCGATGCCCACTCGGTAAGACACTGATTGAGCGCTGTTCCGTAAGCATGTCCTTCAAGAAGCTTGGGCAGCAGAGATTCGGGATAACGGTTGTTCAGATGGGTTTTTGCCCTTGATGCGAGTTCCCGCAGAAGATCGTTCATCCCCTGCTCGATATTTTCCCGTGCTGCCTGCGCGATTTCCGCATTCATGTAAAGACAGGTGTATTTTCCCTGATTCAGATACGCCATCAGTGCCAGCAGGAATGAGGTTTTGCCTGTCTGTCTGGAAGCGTGCAGCACGAAATATTTTTGCTGCTCAATGAGGGAAAGTATCCTATCCATATCGAACCGCTCAATGGGTGGCAGACAGTAATGATGCTCACAATTGACCGGTCCGGCAGTGTTGAAAAAACGCATGATTTTCTCCTTTGCATCCGTTCCCGGCAATGAATTTCCGGGCTATTATCTGTCTCGTCCTTACGGGACTTTGAGTCAGACTAATTCACCCGGTTCTCCGAGAAATACGAATAATGCCCGGTTCAGACAGACGATGCAATTTTTGATCTAATATCTTATAATAACTTAAAAAATCTCATCAGAAAGAAGCACTGCCTCCGCGACCTGACGCATGGATTTGCGTAAGTCCATACTGCGTTTCTGCATCCAGCGATATGCCTGATCTGCTTTCAGATTGCGCCGGTGCATGAGGATTTCTTTGGCGCGTTCGATCATCTTCCGGGTTTCCAATTCTTCCTGAATCACTTTGGTTTTGACCATCAGCTCGGTGTTGAGA
>CAZMDM010000100.1:0-1711 GCA_964564775.1 uncultured Desulfonema sp.
TGTCCAGACCTGTCAGAAACTCAAAAGACGAGCCGTGAGTTTCACGAACATGATATTTCATAGTCAGTTCAGCATCGGTCATCATAGTTTCCCGTTGATAAATCATTCCCTTCTGATACTCAGCCCCGCAGAAAAGACAGACAAACTTTCCGCTCTCATTGTTATATTCGTACCCATGCCGAAGTTCTTCTACGGAAGCCTGCTGTAAGCGATTCTCATTAACCACAACAAAACCTCATTACGTTTGTTTATTTATAAACAAAATATAAAATTATCTGATTATTTTGTCAAGAAGAAACTTTGACATCGGGTATGGTGACAGCCTTATCATAATGCCGGACCGATTTGCTTTCACAATATGATAAAATTATGATATGGTAGGGATAAAAATTTTGACAGTAACACAATAATCCTTTTTTCCGAGTCTGCTTATGGATTTCAATCCATGTATGAAACATAAAGTGGTGCGTAAGATCGTGCGAGAGTTCGCCGAAACGGAGATTGCGCCGATAGTCGGCGATCTGGATCGGGAAGCGCGTTTTCCCTGGGAAGTGATCGGAAAAATGCGCTCGTTGAATTTTTTTGGTCTTCAGATTCCCAAAGCTTACGGCGGCGCGGAAGTTGACAGCATCAGTTATGCGATCACGATTGAGGAACTATCGCGGGTGTGCGCGGCTATCGGCTTGTGCGTTACGGTTCACAACAGCGTGGGTGCGTATCCGATTGTCCGGTTCGGGACAGAGGGGCAGAAAAAGCGCTTTCTGCCGTCTCTTGCCGCAGGAGATCGCATCGGAGCCTTCTGTCTGACCGAGGCAAATGCCGGATCCGATGCCGGCGGCGTTGAAACTTATGCTCTCAGAGACGGTGAAAGTTTTGTGATCAACGGCACGAAAATTTTCGTAACCAATGGCGGAGTCTGCGGATTGGCACTGATATTTGCCGTTACCGATGTGGAAAATCTCAGGCATGGGGCGAGCGTATTTATTGTGGAAAAAGAAACGCCCGGTTTTTCTGTAGGAGAAATCGAAGACCTTTGCGGGATGCGGGCAAATCCGGTGTCCTCTCTATTTTTTGAGGACTGTCGGGTTTCCGAACAGCATCTACTGGGGCGTCTCGGAGACGGATTGAAAATCGGATTAGCGGCTTTGGATACCGGCAGAATTGGCATTGCAGCTCAGGCTTTGGGAATTGCTCAGGCAGCTTTCGATGCCGCGTTGAAATATTCCAAAGAACGCCAGCAGTTCGGCAAGTCCATATCGTCATTTCAAACCATCCAGAATTATCTGGCAGATATGTCAACAGAAATCGACGCGGGCAGACTGCTGCTGTATCGCGCGTGCGCGTTCAAAGATGCAGGCAAGTCTTTCAGTGCGGAAGCTGCCAAGGCAAAATTGTATTGCAGCAGTCTGGCAACACGGGTTTCGAATTTGGCAGTTCAGATTCACGGCGGATACGGCTACAGCAAAGAATACGATGTGGAGCGATATTATCGGGATGCCAAGGTTACCGAAATTTATGAAGGTACCAGCGAGGTTCAGCGCATGGTGATTTCCCGATCTCTGCTTGCCAGACTGACATGAGCATCCGAATCAGGATTGAAGGGGAGATATCCTTGTATCCTGACTCAGAATTTCGAAAAGCAATTCCGATTCAGACCATCGGATGTTTTACGACAGATACCACCGGGCATGGGGCGTTGAGAATCACATAC
>CAZMDM010000101.1:0-6525 GCA_964564775.1 uncultured Desulfonema sp.
ATATAATATACTTAAAATACTATATAATATTATGATATATCAAAATATTTATGCGAGTGTCGGAAAATTTTGATTCTTTGCTGCAACGCGCGATATTAGGTGCATTTTTTAGTACCAGCTATTTCCAGCTTGCTGCGTTCCGAAGAACAGCATTCATATCTCTGCCTGCGCTGAGAATCATCAGACCATCGGGCGAAAACGATACGGCATTGACCGCGTTGCTGTGATCTTCGAGGCTCATAAACTCCCGTCCGCTTTCCGTATCCCAGATTCTGACCGTACTGTCTCCGCCTCCGGTAATGATCCGATCTCCGTCCGGGGAAATCGCTACGCTGTTCACGCCTTTGGAATGTCCTTCCAGTGTTTTCAATATCTGACCCGTATGAACATCCCATACTTTTGCCGTGCTGTCCCAGCTTCCGGTAATCAGATAGCTGCCATCTTTTGAAAAAACAGCCGAATATACGGAATAGCTATGTCCTTTGAAGATTTTGACGGTTTCACCTGTTCGAATATCCCATAGTTTTGCCAATTTATCTTTCTGAGTACTTGCCAGAAATCTGCCGTCTGGCGAAAATACAACACACAATACCGGATCAGCATGATTCAGCGTTCTGATTTCTTTGCCGCTAGTGCTTTCCCACAGTTTTGCACTACCATCCCAACTCGCGGTAGCAATAATCTGTCCATCGGGAGAAAATGCGGCAGACATAACAGAATGGGTATGACCCTGAAGCGTCATCACTTCTCTTCCCTCGCCGATGTTCCATAGTTTTGCGGTATTGTCCCGGCTCGCAGTCAGCAGATAGCGGTTGTCCGGCGAAAATGCTACGGCATTGACAAAACTGCCGTGTCCTTTCAGCGTTATCAGTTCTTTGCCGGTTCTGACATCCCATATTTTGGCAGTCTTATCCCGGCTGCCTGTGGCAATCTGCCGACCATTCGGAGAAAATGCCGCGCCCAATACCGCATCGCCATGACCGCTCAGGAGTCGGGTGGTCTGACTGCGTCCGGTATCCCATATTTTGGCAGTCTTATCCCGGCTACCGGTAATGACTTTGCTTCCATCGGGAGAAAATGCGGCGCATCTGATGCCTCCGCTGTGTCCGATCAATGCTCCCAACAACTTCCCCGTAGCGACATCCCAGATATTGGCAGTTTTATCCCAGCTTCCGGTGATGACCTGCTTACTGTCTCTCGAAAACGCCGCACACCCGATGATATCGCTGTGTCCCTCCAAAGCATACAACACCCGGTTGCTTTTCATATCCAGAACTTTTGCCATCTTATCGAATTGAAGCAGAATTTTTATCTTTCCATCCGGCGACGTAACCGATGATAAGTCTTCGATAGTATCCGACGCGGCTGTTTTTTTCACGAGCCGCCCGGTCGAAATATCCCAAATGCTTATCGCATCCTGCTGATCTTTTGCCAGAAGCTGTTGTCCGTCTTCGGAAAAGCGGAGAGATACGATCCCATCGCCAGATGACTGCAATAAAAGCACCTGTTTGCCGCTATTTGCGTCCCATATTCTGATCGTGTTATCCTTGCCTGCTGTGGCAACCTGCCTGCTGTCCGGCGAAAAAGCCGCGGCTTCGACAGCATCCGTATGTCCCGAAAGCGTCATCAGATCACGGGAACAAAACTGCATCAGGCGCCCCCATTCCCATCCGCGAAGCGTTTTCGGAGTATCGGCAAGCATCTTTCTGACCTGTGCGATCATTTTATCCGCAATTTTGCGATCTGCCAGACGGATCACATTGAAATAATTTTCTTTTTCCGCATTTTTCCATGCAGCACGCGCGATTTCCCGTTCATTGCGTATCCAGACAAATACCACACTGAGAATCACAATCATCACGATGCCCAAAGCAATCGAACTGTATGTCAGCGTTTTGATGCGCTTTTTCCGGCTTTCACGCTCCCGGCTGGCGGCGGTAATCTGATTTGCAAGTTCCCTCGCGTCATCCGCATACCCATCCGGCATCAGTTCGGGGTACAGCATGGATAAAGCCAGATCATAGTCTCCTTTTTCAAACGCACATCGGGTATATGCCAGAGTTGCCTGAAAAACGCCTTCCTGTGCAGTATGATTGCCGGACCAGAGTTTAAGCGCTTCCTGAAATCCGAAAAGGCTGTGGGCAAAATTTTCATAAACTTTTCTGGATTTTGCTGTTTCAAGCATTTCACGGGCGCGATCCGAAAGTGCGATACTTTCCGAGTGTGCGCGATATTCCCGAAGCGCCTGCTGAAATGCCTTGACACTTTCATAACGGTCTTCAGGCTCCGAAGCCATTGCTTTCAGAGCAATATCTGTCAATTCGCCTTTTTTATCGGTGGGCTGAATTTCATTTTTCATCGCCCGCTTCACGCAGTCTATGGGAGATGATCCCCGATGCGGTTTCAAGCCGGTTACAAGCTCGTAGAGGATTGCACCCAGAAGATAAATGTCGCTCGCGGGTCCGATCCGGGCAATATCCGCGTTTGCAATTTCCGGCGGCATATAAGCAGGCGTTCCGGCAATGCAGGTTTTGGGGTTGAGCTTTTCGGCTTTTCCCCGCTCGTCAATGCTTGCGGCAATTCCCCAGTCCATGAGCAGGACTTCTCCGTAATCTCCCAGCATCACATTTTCCGGCTTCAGGTCCCGGTGAATCACGCCTTTGTCATGGGCAAACGCGACTGCATCGCAAAGTCTGGACAGGATTTCGATATTCTCGGCTTCGGTTTTTTCCCGCATTACGGTCTTCCATGATGCTCCCCGAACCTGTTTCATAGTGTAAAACAGCCTGCCGTCCTGCGTCTGTCCCAGATCATGCACCGGAACGATATTGGGATGATCCAGATCGCCGGTAACAATTGCTTCTGCAATGAATGTGGCTCTGAGCGTATCGTCTTTATCCCGGTCAGAACGGATCAGTTTCAGTGCGATCTGGCGATCCACCGAAGCCTGCCGGGCAGTATAAACCTCTGCCATTCCGCCTTCTCCGATCAGCCTCAGCAGTTCGAAATCCCCTTCGGAAGTCTGTTTTCCCTCTTTCCGAACCACTTTTCCCTGCCGGACGTTCAGAGCAAGAAAGGGTGAGCGGGTATCGGGCGACAGATTTCTGACGGTCATGTCCGATGTACTGTCTTCCCGCATGGTATCTGCCCAAAGCGTCAACGTTTTTTCCACAGAAGCCGGTGCAGGTTCGACAGATTTTTTCCTGCGCTGCCAAAGTTCACGGGCTTTTTCTTTTGACAAAAAACCTGCCGCGATCATAACGCCGGCAAGATTTGCAGGACTTCCGGCTTTCAAGAGTTCCTGCTGCCTGCGCCGGCTGGCATTGATCTGTTCCCTGCTGGCTAAACCTTCGCTGAATACCAATCTGGCAAAAATAAGATCGTTATCATCCTGAGACATGATCTGCAATTCCTTGTTTCGATTCAAAGCGGGATTGTTTTTAGCAGAATGCCTTGCAGAAAACAAACAGTATTTCTTGCAGATCAGTTCATCGTTTTTTGAATTGACAGCTTTGCAGACATAAGGATAATATTCAATCTGACGTAAGCTCATGGCAATAAATTCGAAGATTCGATAAAATAATGATTCCCAGTAATAAATTTCCGGGGAATCGTTTCCCGAAAGGAGAAATAAGTTTGTATGACCCCATCCCGACTCAAGATGATGATCATTCTGATTCTGATATGTGCTGCGGGGATCGTGTTTGCAGAAGAAAAACAGATACCGGATGTATTGGTATTCTTCGGAGATCAGAACCATAAAGAATATGCACTGGTGGTTGAAAAAGAAAGCCAGCAGTTGTTTTTGTATTCATGTACCGGAGCCTTCGAAGAAATCCTTCGCCTGAACTGCTCGACCGGCAGGGTTTCCGGCGCGAAAATGATCGAGGGCGACAACAAAACCCCCGAAGGTATTTACTTTTTTACTAAAATTCATGAAGACAGAGAACTTGCCCCGATCTACGGCATTCGGGCATTTGTCAGCGATTATCCAAAGTTTACGGATCGCGCAGAAGGACGCAGCGGCAGCGCGATCTGGCTTCACGGAACCAATAAAATATTGAAAGATCGGGACTCCAGCGGATGTGTGGCACTGGAAAATGAGAATGTCGAAAAGCTGACGCAATATATCACGCTGAACCGCACGCCTCTGATTATTGCCCAGAAGCTTTCTTATACTCCGAATGATCCGACTCTGACCGAGGCGTTGCAGAAATTTTTATCGGATTGGAACACTGCGATTCAAAGCGGCTCGTATCACGATTATCTGAGTTTTTATGATGACGACTATCTGCCGGATATATCGTGGTGGATGTCGTGGAACAATGCCCGCAAAGGAACCGATGTCATCACTGCCGAAATCCGGCGGACAGGGATTTTCAAACATAACAATATCTATGTGGCATTGTTCGATCAGGTCTTGAAAACGGCTGACAGAGAAGCGGTCTCAGGTGTTCGGAAACTGTTCATTTCAAAGCAGGATGACAGGTTCAGAATCATCGGTGATGAATATCAGACAACTGCGGTAAGCGGCGAATATCCTCTGCTGGCTGCTGCTAAGAATGTGAAAGCCAAGCCTGCTCCTATTGCCGCTGCTACTTCTGCTCCGGCAGTGATCGCGGACAATGACGGCATCGGGCAGATGATCGGGCAGTGGCTTGCCGCATGGTCATCCAAAGATATTCGGAAATACGGTGAATTTTATGCGGATGAGTTTCAGTCTCAGGGCATGAATAAAAGCGAGTGGCTGAAACACAAAGAGAGTTTGAACAAAAAATACAAATATATCCGTGTTTCACAGCGAAACCTGAAAATCATCCGGGATGGCGATACGCACAGAACGGTGTCGTTTTTGCAGAATTATCAGTCTTCCGGGCTGAAATCATCGGGAATGAAAGAATTGAAGTTAAAACTCGAAGGAGGACAATGGAAGATTTTTCGGGAGAAATCAGGAAAAATGTAAACGCGTTTTCCATGCACAAGCCTTCCAAAAGTAAGCAGACATGGACGCTTCTGTTTATCGGAAGTCATGGAAAAACCATTACATTCAAACGTTTCAAAGGGCTTTTCATCTTTTTTATGATTGTGCTGTTTTTGGCAATAGGAGCTGCCGCAGGTCTGTATCTGCTCTATGATATTCAGGTGAAATCGGGAAAAGTCATGAAATCGGAAATAGAGGCGCTCAGAACTCAGATTGCAAAGCTGAAACGTGAAAATGAACTGCTGATGGCGCGTGCCGTACTTGCCGAATCCAAACTTCAGTCCTCTGCGGGCGACACGTCCGAAAAGGATAAGAAAAAAGCTTCGGAGACTGAAAAGTCTGCCGACTCTCTGCAACCTTCGGAATCGCTTCATCCGGAACTGAGCGTGCCGGAATCTCCGCCATCAATACCCGAAGATGCTAAAGAAGATGTTCAGAAATCAGATAAAAAGAAACCTCGTCGCAATCGCTGAAAAGGAGACAGATCGTGGCAAAAGAACAGTTTTCCGTCTTGGATGAAGGTGTGGTGATCGAAGGAACAATGTCGTGCAAAGGAAAGCTGCTGATCAACGGTATGGTCAAAGGAAAGCTTTCGGGGGAGATGATTATTATCGGTCAGAAAGGCGCTGCTCATGCGGAAATCGAGGCATCGAAAATTACGGTCGGCGGAAAATTCGAAGGCAAAATCAAAGCTTCCGAAGAATTTGTGATTTTATCTACCGGCAATTGCGAAGGCGAATTTGTCTGCAAAAACATCGTGATCGAATCCGGCGGTATTCTCAACGGAACCGTAACCAGTACGTTGCAGAGGGAACAACCTTCTGGGAAATCGAATTTCAAAGCATCCAAATCATGAATCACAGCCTGCGGATAAAGGATAAAAAATTTTATGGCGACATCCCAAACAGCACGATTGACGCCTGAAGAACGGAAATTTTTTTCGCTGGTCAGCCGATCTGTTTTGGCAAACCCTTTCGGCGATGAGCGGATCGAAAACGATCTGAAAATAGCGGGGCTGTTTCCGGGAGCATCGAACGAAGAGCGACTGAAAAAGACCATTGCCGAAGTAGCCGAGCGGATCAATCTTTCGGAAAAACAGGGGCGAGCCGATATCCGCAAATATTCGGGGCAGGATCGGATGCTGATGGAACATGCCCTGTTGTTCGATGTGTTTCATCGCTATCTCGAAGCATTTGACCGGCTCATCAAAGATCAGATTCAGGCGGGCGATACCCCTCTGAAAGTGCCGTTTGCATCGGAAGCCATCGCATTGTTACGAAATCGAGGATTTTCGGCAGATGTGGGATTGCGATATTTTGCAATTTGTTTTCAACTGCGCCGGGCATTTTTCTTCATAGAGACCAATCTGGTGGGCAGAAGTCCGGCAATGAAGCGGCTCCGCAAGCAGTTGTGGAACAATGTGTTCACCCACAACCTGAATATCTATGATCGCTTTTTGTGGAATCGGATGGAAGATTTTTCCACATTGTTGCTGGGAGAAACCGGAACCGGAAAAGGTACGGCTGCTTGCGCTATCGGTCAAT
>CAZMDM010000102.1:0-2110 GCA_964564775.1 uncultured Desulfonema sp.
GTGCTGTACAACCGGGGAATTGTCTGGTTTAAAAAAGGCAATATGAATTCGGCAATCGAAGATTTTTCCAAAGTGATTGATAAAAACCCGGCTCATGCACAGGCGTATTACAATCGGGGAATTGCCCGGATCAAAAAAGGCGAGTTGGAAAAAGCCATTGATGATTTCAGCAAAGCAATAGAACTTAAAACAAATTATGCCGAAGCATATTACAATCGCGGGCTTGCTTATGCAGACAAAGGAGATTATGAACGCGGGCTTTCGGATTACAGCAAAGCTATCGAAATCAGTCCCCGTCCCGAATGGATCAAACGGAAATTCTGAATATCCGTCAGTCGTCACGCAGAAACGCGCTCAGACCTCTGTCGCAGTCGCATTCCTCATCCATGCGTCTGGCACCTTCCATCAGCAGCCACATGAAATCGCCGATTTCGGGAACTTCCAGTTCTTCCGCCGAAAGTCCGGGCAGAAATTTGAACCTGCCGTCTTTTTCCTTCAGTATCTCGAAAAACGCTTCTCTGCCGTTTTTATCCATATATTCCGCTCTGACCATCCCGCCATCCCGGAAAGCCACTTCCGCGATACCTCTGGGAAGAGCAAGGCTCAACACACCGGTTTTGTGATTGATATTGAATGCCTGAAACAGTTCGGAGGGCGACATTTCGGACAGATTGCCCACCATTGCCGAAGCAATATCCGTGCGATCCACATTGGTTCTGGCAAGCCGTTTGGCAAGAAGACGAGCGAGATACATCTGAAGCGAGGGAAATTTATTCAACACATTTCTGAAATCTTTGCCGTTGAGATACAGCACGGTAACTGGCTCGATAACTTTGATTGTCGCAATTACGGGATCTCCGCTCAACAGGCTCATTTCCCCGAAAATCTCGCCTCTTTCCAGAAAAGTGATATGAATCCCGCCACCGCCCAATACCTCGACTTTTCCCGAAACAATGATATAGAGGTTTTTACCGGGTTCACCTCTTCGGATGATCGTTTCTCCTTTGCTGAATCGGGCAACTTTGAGCAGAGAAATCAACTCTTTGATATTGTCTTCATCCAATGACTGAAAAAATGCGTATTTGCTCAACAATACCGCCAAAGCGTCCAGTTCTTTGCTGTATCGGAGTTGTGCATCGGAACTGACCTGCTTCTGTTCTTTGGTATATTCCATACGGATCATGCCAGTACAGCCGCTGCAATCGAAAATATAGCGGGAACTGGATGAAGTGCTTTCGTAACGAATCAGAATCTCAGTAATATCTCCGACCAGAATCAGGCAGGCAGGTTTTCCGGCAGGAGGATATAACGATTTGCCGACGACTTTGAACTGATCTCCGATAGAATAAATCGGGCATTTGTCATCTCCGATAATTCTGACGTTTGATTCGGGAACGCTCATTAATTTTCATCCTTCCGTAATCCCCGGTTAAAGACCTCGAAAGCAGTTCTGAGGGTATCTTTGAGGTAGTTTTTACGCTGGTCAATAATATTTTTGCTGGACTCCCATAATACGACTCCTGCAAACAGAGACCAGAAGATATCCGCGAGAGCAATCGGATGTGCTTGGATAAAAACCCCCGCATTGATGCCTTCTTCGAATATGCTTGCAATTCCTCCCAGAGATTTGCGGGAAAGAAGCTTGATTTCAGCCAGCAGTTCCTCGGATAAATTTCTCAGGGTCTCACTGGATTGCAGATGAAACATATTGATAATGACAAGCGGATCGAACTCGTACACATCAATCATAACCTCTGCCAAAGCAGCGACTTTCTGTTCGGGATTCAGGTCTTTATTATCAGTAACATGCTCAAGCCGTATCAGAAGATATTGCAATATCCTCAGCGATAGCGACGCATATAAATCATCCTTATTTTTAAAGTACAGGTATAAGGTTCCGGGACTCAGTTCAGCCTCTTTGGCAATATCCTCCATCGTGGTCCGATTGAAGCCTTTGTCCGAAAATACCCGTTTGGCTGCGACAATGATCTGCTGCCGACGTCTTTCCCTTTCCCGTTCTTTTCTTTCCTGTATTCCCATATTGATCGAACTTCCTGAAGCAGATTTATTTGAAGATGAATAATATAATTTGTATTCCCGATTTAGTCAA
>CAZMDM010000103.1:0-3678 GCA_964564775.1 uncultured Desulfonema sp.
CCTATATCTGTGAGGGAAACAGTTTCGATGCCAGACGTCAGCGGGTTTTGAAAAAGATCGAAACCTCAGATGTGTCAAAAGATAAGACTGTTGCGGAAAGCCTTCGTCCCGGGTATGAATGGGACGGTCAGATACTTCGCCCGGAAATCGTGGCGGTGTATGTATATCAGGGGGGAGAAAGCGAAATAAGGAGTTCCGATGAGCAGGGAAAATAAACGGATTTTCGGGATAGACTTGGGCACCACCTATTCTTCCATTGCATATGTGGACGAATACGGCAAGCCAGTAGTTATTCCGAATGCAGAAAATCAGCGGGTTACACCGTCTGTGGTATTTTTCGACGGTGATAATGTGGTGGTCGGCGAAGTTGCCAAGGAAAGCTCCCGGCTGTATCCGAATGAAGTCGTGAGTTTTGTCAAGCGGTCTATGGGCGAGCCGAATTTTTTGTTCAAATACAGAAACAAGGCTTACCGAGCAGAGGAAATTTCAAGCTTCATTATCCGAAAAATTGTTCAGGACGCGGAACAGGCTTTGGGAGAAAAAATTACGGACGTGGTGATTACCTGTCCCGCGTACTTCGGCATCAATGAGCGTGAAGCTACCCGGAGAGCCGGCGAGATCGGTGGATTCAATGTGCGCCAGATCATCAATGAACCTACGGCTGCCGCAATTGCTTACGGTTCGATGGAAGCGGATGAGTCGAAGGTGGTTCTGGTCTATGATCTCGGCGGCGGAACATTTGATATCACCATGATCGACATCAGACCCGGAGAATCTATCGAGGTGATCTGTACGGGTGGCGATCACAATCTCGGCGGCAAAGACTGGGATGACCGGATTGTGGCTCATCTGGTCAGAGAATTTCAGAAGGCAACCGGCGTTACATCGGATATTCTGGATGACCCGGATACCTGTCAGGACTTGCTACTATCTGCCGAAAAATCCAAAAAAGTGCTGAGTCAGCGCGATAAAACACCTGTGCTGGTAACTCACGGAGGCGACAGAGCCAAGCTGATGCTGGAACGATCGCAGTTTGAAGCCATTACCAAGGATCTGTTGGAAAGAACCATTACCCTGACCCATGAAATGCTTGATGAAGCCCGTAAAAAAGGCTATGAAAGTTTCGATGAAATTATTCTGGTGGGTGGCGCGACCCGGATGCCCTGCGTATCCGAAAGGGTGAAACGGGAATTTCGGACAGAGCCTAAAATTTTTGATCCTGACGAAGCAGTGGCAAAAGGTGCTGCAATTTACGGATGGAAACTGTTTTTACAGGAAGAATTCAAAGATCAGGTTGCCAAAAAAACCAACAAAAGCATTGAAGAATTGGATGATGTGGAACTGGATTCCCTGCTGAATGAGGTTGAGGACCTGGTTGCCGAAGATACGGGATACAGTGTCAGCGATGTCCGTAAATCCAAAATCAGGATCAAGAATGTTACCAGCAAAAGCTTCGGCGTGGTCGCACATGATGCCGACGATCAGGAAATTGTTTATAATCTGATTGTCAAAAATTCGGATGTGCCGGTTGTTGCCAGAAAATCGTTCGGAAACGCAGTAGATAGTCAGGAGGCGGCTTCCATAAAAATCATGGAAAACGAAATCAGCGACAATATCGCGCCGGTCTCCAATGCGGTCGAAATCGGCACTGCGGTATTGGATCTGCCTCGCGGGCTGAAGGCAAACACGCCGATTGAAATCACCTTCAAGCTCAACGAGGAAGGACGGCTGGAAATCACTGCCGAAGAAACCAGCGAAACCCGCCGCTATGTCAATGTTACCATAGATACCCGCTCGGTGATATCGGGCGAGGAATTGGAAAATGCCAAAGCCAGATCACGGCATATTGTAGTGTCATAATATGGAAAGAAAAAATTTTTATTTGCTTCTGGAGCTTTCTGTCAATCCGCCTGAGAATGATCCCAAGGTCATTGAGGAAGCCATTCAGAAAAAACAGGCGGAATGGAGCAAGCTCCGCAATCACCCGACCAAAGCGACTCTTGTTCAACAATATATCGGACTTTTGCCTGAAATCCGAAAGGTAATGCTCGATCCTGCGTTGAGAAAAAAAGAAGTTTTGGCACTCAGACAGATACTTATACAACAGGAACATCAGAAGTATTGGAAACTGGATCGGCATCTGGGCATATTTTTCAGCAAAGGGCATGTTACGGAAAAGGAAATTGCAAAACTTGCCGGAATACACAGCATACCCGAAGACAAAATCCGCGCCCGGGTAAAAGAAGCCGATAAATTCTGGAATATCGAAAGACAGGTGGAAAAGCTCGCGGGCAAAGGCAAAGTTGATGATAAAAAACTTGCCCGGCTTTCCCGCAAAACCCGTATCCCGGAGGACAAACTCCGGGAACGGATCGCCAAAAAAGAAGAAGGAATTTTCAGAGAAATTGACAAATATCTGACGATCTGCATGAATCGCGGGTATATCACGGCTGAGGAAATCAGCGGACTTGCCAAGCTCGAAGCGATCAGCGAAGATCGGCTTCTCAAACGCATCCGATGTCCCATCCGCAAGAAAAGCAAAGACAAGGACGAATCCGAACCGCTGGACAGCACGATAGCACAACTGATCGAAGATAAGCTCAGAGTTGTCGGCAAAAAAGATTTGTATGATTTTCTGGGAATTACATCGGATTCGGGCTTGGAAGCGATTCAGAATGCTGCCAGAGACAAAGAAGCCGAAATTCGGAAAATCGGACAGAAAGATGCGCTGACAACGGCAAGCGGCGCGCTGGCAGGACATTGTGTGGCGATTTTCAAAACACAGGAAAGCCGGAACGCTTATGATTCGAGCATACTCACAAAACGGCTCAGACAACTGGATGCAGATATCGAGGCTGCCGAATCCGAAGGAAAGCTCCGCGGGGAATATCTTAATGCACTGATGAAAATCGCATTGAGACTCGGTACTCCACCAGACCAAGCCGAAGCCTACATCCGGGAGTATTGCGAAAAACGAAAATGGATCATCGGGCAGAGTCCGCAACAGAAAAAGCGCCGCATGATGATTGCAGCAGGTATCGGAGCGGCTGTCACGGCAGTAATTCTGATATTTGTCATGATATGGCTGTTTCGGGCGCTGAATGTCAGATCGGATTATCAGAAAGCAGTGGCGTTTGCCGAAAAGCAGACGGTTCTGGAAGAAAAAGAAAAAATATTGAAGGGTTTTCTCAAAGAACACGGTAAAAGCAATTATGCACTTCAGATGGAGAAAAAAATTATCGAGGTTCAGAATCAGATTAAAAAACGGGATTTCGAAACAGCTGTTCGGGAAGCCGGAAAACTGTCCGATCCGCAGAATATTGAAAAAGCAATAGAGATATTCGAGCAGTATCTGAAAAAATACCCGGACAGTATTCATAATGCGGAAGCCAGACAACATATCGCTCGTCTGAAAGATCAGGCAGATGATCGAGATTTTGCTGCCATGAAATCGTTTCAGGGCGATTATACCGAAAAAATGAAGCTCTGCGACAGCTATTTCAAGACATATCCCAAAGGCAGGCATACAGAAGAAGCGAAAAAAATCATATCTTCCATGCTGTCAGGCTATTACAATCAACTGAAAAAAGACCTGAATGCGTGTGAACAGAAAGAGGATTGGAATACCTGTATAGAGGTATGCGGTAAGTTTATCGAAAAATTTGCTCACAGCGAACA
>CAZMDM010000104.1:0-8100 GCA_964564775.1 uncultured Desulfonema sp.
CTTTCCGCAAAATGTCGGCTGCCCAGGAAAAACGGGCAAATCTTGCTGAAAAGATTGCTTCGGGCGATCTGAGCGCTCAGATTCAGGTGAGTTCTGAGCATGATGCTTTGGGAAAAGCACTGATGCGGATGATCCGGCAGCTGAACAGTCTGATGGCAATGATCGGAGAGGCTGCGCTTCAGGTTGCGGAAGGCGCGGATCATGTTTCTTCTTCCAGTCAGACCCTGTCTCAGGGTGCAAACGAGCAGGCTTCGTCTTTGGAAGAAATCACCGCTTCGATGACTCAGATCAGTTCCCAGACCCATAACAATGCGGAAAATTCGTCCGAAGCAAGTCGTCTGGCATCTCAAGCACGAGAGATGGCAGAGCAGGGAAAAGCTGAAATGGGCAATATGGCATCGGCAATGCAGGAAATCAGCGATGCCAGCCGAGCCATCAACAAAATCAACAAGGTGGTGGATGAAATTGCCTTTCAGACCAATCTGTTGGCGCTGAACGCGGCGGTCGAGGCGGCAAGAGCGGGACGCTATGGCAAAGGATTTGCCGTTGTTGCTGGAGAAGTCAGAAATCTTGCGGCAAGAAGCGCCAGAGCAGCTCAGGAAACCGCGGAACTGATCGAAAGTTCTTCTCTGAAAGTCAGAAAAGGCAATGATATTGCTGCCAGAACTGCCGAATCTTTGGAGCGGATTGTGGAAAGCACTTCCAAAGTGGCTGATCTGATTGCTGAAATTTCAGCCTCCTCCTCCGAGCAGGCACGCGGCATTGCTCAGGTAAGCGAAGGGCTGATGCAGATCGATCAGGTTACCCAACAGAATACCGCAAGTGCCGAAGAAACCGCTGCGGCTGCCGAAGAACTTTCGGTACAGTCAATGAAACTGAAGCAGGCGATTGCGCGCTTCAGGTTATCCGATCATAACAAGTCTGAAGAGATCGGACTGTTCAGTGATGAGGGAGGGCAATTCGATATCAAGCCGCCGGCGATCAGTTCTCAGCAAGGCAAAACCGTAAGCCCTGAACAGATTATTTCTTTGGACGATAAAGAATTTGGTAAATATTAGCCATGAAAAAACAAACTTTTTTTTTCAAAATTACCTGTGTGGTCATATTTTCGATTCTGATACTGACACTTGCTATTCTTGGCACAACGTATTATTTGGTGAACAGCGGGTTCGGAAAGCAGGCAGATGATGAATCGGATGCCCGGCGCAATATCGTCAACGCGTATCTGGAAAGAAGCAAGCAGAAAATTCTCGATCTGGGCGTGGTGATTTCGCAGTATCCGATTCTGGTTCAGGCGGTTATCCAGCGGGATACACCGACAATCCGTAAAATCGGTGCTGAATTTATCAAAAAAACCGATCTCGAACTTCTGGTGGTTATGGATGAGAAAGGTGAAGTTTTGGGACGTGGGCATTCCGACAAGTTCGGAGACAGTTCTGCGAATCAGGTCAATGTTCAGCGCGCGCTGAAGGGACAGACTTCGGTTGGGATCGAAGAGGGAAATATAACCAAACTTTCCATGCGCGGTGGGTTTCCGATCAGAAACGGCGAAGCCATTGTTGGTGCGCTGACCATCGGTTATATCATGTCTTCCAATTCATTTGCAGATACTGTAAAGCAAGATCTGCATGTGGAATGTGCAATTTTTCAGAAAGATACCTGTATTACCACTACGCTTACTGAAAATGCCAAACGGGCAGAGGGAATGAAAATCCGCAATCCCGATATCATCGAAACTGTATTATCCAAAGGAGAGAGCATCCATGCCAAAGAACGCCTGTTCGGCGTAATGTATAACACCGCGTACTGGCCCTGGAAAGACGCTGCCGGACGCATCGGAGGAATGTTTCTGATCGCGATTGAAAGCGAGATTGCCGAAGCTGTCAAAGAAGATATTGTTCGCTCTGTTATTACTGCCACATTTGTCATCGGACTTCTGATGATGGTGATTCTGGCGATTTTCTCCAAGAAAGTGATCGTGGATCCGCTAGAGGAAATTGTTAGGGCTGTCGAAGCGGTTGCGGAAGGAGATGTATCTGCCGAAATCCGCATCCGATCACGGGATGAAATCGGCGATATGGCGGAATCTCTGCGGAAAATGATCAAAGCTCAGAGAGATAAGGCGGAAATTGCCGAAAAGATTGCTCAGGGAGACCTGACGGTCAATCCGGAAATTGCTTCTGACAAAGACAGACTTGGCAACGCGTTTCGGGAAATGATCGCTAGTCTGAACCATCGACTGAACATGGTCAGCGCAGCCGCGTTGCAGGTGGCAGGTGCTTCAAGCGAAGTGTCCGATTCGGGACAATCTTTGTCCGAAGGCGCGACAGATCAGGCATCCGCGTTGGAGCAGGTTACCAGTTCCATGGTGGAAATCGGCGCGCAGACCCGTTCCAATGCCGAGAATGCGGCTCAGGCAAACCGTCTTGCGGAAAAAGCCCGTGAGGAAGCATCTTCGGGCAGCCGGGAAATGGCAAATATGATGGCTGCCATGAATGATATTCGGGAGGCAAGCGCGGAGATTGCCAAGATTATCCGGGTGATTGATGACATTGCGTTTCAGACCAATCTGCTGGCATTGAACGCGGCTGTGGAAGCTGCCCGCGCGGGTCGTCACGGCAAAGGCTTTGCGGTTGTTGCCGGAGAAGTCAGGAATCTGGCAGGACGAAGTGCCAAAGCGTCCAAAGAAACCGCCGAACTGATCGAAAGCTCTCTGCATCGGGTGGAAAAAGGTGGTGATATTGCGGCAAAAACATCGGATGCTCTCAGCCGGATTGTGGAAAGCGTGTCCAAAGTCGCGGATCTGGTGGCAGAAATTTCCGCAGCATCCAATGAACAGGCTCAGGGAATTGCCCACGTCAATCACGGATTGGGACAGATCGAAAACGTTACTCAGCAATCTACTGCCAATGCGGAGCAGACTGCCGCAGCTGCCCAGCAGCTTGCCACTCAGGCGGAACTGCTGAAAAAAGCCATGAGCCGTTTCAAACTGACCACACCGGTATTTCCGGTTCCCGAAGTTCCTCAAATTGCGGCTCCGAAAATTTCGAATCCGCAGTGGGGCAATGTTCAGAGCAAAGGCAAAACCGTAAAACCCGAAGAATTGATTTCTTTGGATGATGACGACTTCGGGAAATATTAAACAGGTTTCAGGGGGAATAACCATGAAGATCATCAGAAAACAGAGGCACAAAGGCACAGAGGCACAGAGGAAATACTTTGTTCCTTTGCTTCTTTGCTTCTTTGTCTTTTTACTGTTGGTATGTGGATGCGAAACTGTACCGTATTCGGGGCGTTCGCAACTGCTGCTGATTCCCGAACAGGAAGAAATGACTCTGGGGCTTCAGGCATATCGGCAGGTATTGAACAAAGCCAGAGTCAGTACGGACAGCAGCACCAATTCTATGGTCAAGACTATCGGACAGAGAATTGCCGCAGTTGCCAACAAGCCGGATTATCGCTGGGAATTCAATGTGATTGATGATGCGAAAACTGCCAATGCCTTTGCTCTGCCCGGAGGAAAAGTAGCGGTTTATACGGGATTGCTTCCTTATACGCAGACCGAAGACGGACTTGCATTTGTGATCGCGCATGAAATCGGACATGCCATTGCTCGACACGGCGGAGAACGCATGACCCAGCAGATGCTGCTTCAATACGGACAGCAAGGCTTGAATGCCATGTTGCAAGGCGGTTCGGCAAGTTCGTCAACCATAGAAGTGATGAATACCGTGTATGGCGTAAGTGCGAATTTGGGAATTCTGCTTCCGTACAGCCGGTCGCAGGAATATGAAGCAGATCAGATCGGACTGATGCTGATGGCAAAAGCCGGATATGATCCGCGTCAGGCGCCTAATTTTTTTAGAAATATGCTGTCTGCGAAAAAAGGAGGCAGAACGCCGGTATTTCTTTCGACCCATCCGGCGGATGAAGATCGCATTCAGAAGATCAATCAGTTGATTCCGAAGGCAATGCAGTATTATCGCCGATGATTGTCAGTCAATAAAATACGATTACCTTTTTCCGAACCGATGGATATATACCGATATGAACTTTCTCAGAATCCGCGAATTGATCCGAAAAGAATTTATTCAGTTGTTCAGAGATAAGCGCAATCGCCCTCTTCTGATTGTTGCTCCGTTTATCCAACTGGTTTTGTTCGGATATGTTGTCAGCACCGATGTCCGTTATGTCCGGGTGGCATGGCTGGATCAAAGCAAAAGCCCTGAAAGTCGGATGCTGTCCGATGCGTTTGACAGCAATCCGACCTTCGAGATTATCCGACATTTCGAATATCCGAAGGATTGGGAAGAGTTCATGCTGCGCCGAAATGCGGAAATCGCTGTCAGAATTCCGCCGGATTTCAGCCAGAAAATCCGCAGACATCAGAGCGCGGCGGTTCAGATTATGGCAGACGGTTCCATGAGCAATATGACCTTTTCCTGCGTATCTTATACCGCGACTGTATTGGAAATGCTCAATACCCGGCTGATAAATGAATTGTACTCTCAGAAGATGAGTTATGGCAGAATTGACGCACGGATCAGAACATGGTACAACCCGAATCTTGAGAGTCAGAATTTCTATGTACCTGGAATTGTAGCGTTTCTGATTATGCTGCTGACCCTGCTGCTGACCTCGATGGCAATTATCCGGGAAAAAGAATCCGGCACGATGGAGCAGTTGATCGTAACGCCTCTGACACCTGCGGAACTGATTTTGGGCAAAACGGTTCCGTTTATCATTATTGCTCAGATTCAGATGGTTATGGTAACCTTGTTTGCCATGTTCTGGTTTGAAATTCCTCTGATCGGAAGCGTTCCGCTCTTATTCGCGGCAACCTGTCTGTTCCTGCTCAGTACGCTGGGAATTGGATTGTTTATCAGCACCGTGTCTTCCACACAGCAGCAGGCGATGATGACCACATTCTTTTTTATCATGCCGTTTTTTCTGCTTAGCGGCTTTGTTTTTCCCATTGCCAATATGCCGCCGATTGCACAGGCATTGACATATCTAAATCCGCTTCGGTATTTTCTGGTGATTATCCGAGGCATATTTCTCAAAGGCGTGGGGTTCGATGCGTTGTGGCAGCAGTTTGCAGGACTTGCCGTATTGGGAGTTCTCGTGTTTATCGGCGCATTGACCTTGTTCAGAAAAAGGCTGGATTGATAGCTTTGCAAAATTCAAAACATATTTTAAAGGCGGAACTATGCGGATCGGAATGGGCTATGACATCCATCGTCTGGTGAATGGCAGAAAATTATTCTTGGGCGGAATCGAAATTCCCTTTGAAAAAGGCTTATTGGGACATTCGGACGCGGATGTCCTGATTCATGCGATATGCGATGCACTCTTGGGCGCTGCGGGACTGGGAGATATCGGACAGCATTTTCCCGATACGGATTCTGCATTCAAAGATATTTACAGTGTCAGACTATTGGAAAAAACTCGCGATATGCTCGCGAATGGGGGGTTTTCGATTATCAATCTCGATACGGTCGTATTTGCACAAGCTCCGAAAATATCTCCGTATCGAGATGCAATGAGATCGTGTATTGCCCGCACGCTTGACATATCTCCCGATTGTGTCAATATCAAAGCCACCACCACCGAAGGACTCGGCATGATCGGAGACGGAGAGGGGATCGCTGCAATGTGTATTGTCATGCTTGAATGAAGCGGTCCAATCATTTTCGGAGTATCCCCGCGGATATTTGTTCTCCTTCAGGGATAGCCGAAAATAAGGTCAATCCATACGGTAATTGGGCGCTTCTTTGGTGATAATGACATCGTGGACATGGCTTTCACGCAGACCGGCTGCCGTGATTCTGATGAATTTGGCTTTCTGGCGAAGTTCTTCGATGGTTCGGCATCCGACATAGCCCATGCCTGCTTTCAATCCGCCGACCAACTGAAACAGAATATCCGATAGGCGACCACTGTATGGTACGCGTCCGACAATCCCTTCGGGAACCATTTTGTTTTCTTCGGGTTCTTCGCCCTGATAATATCGGTCTTTACTGCCCTGTTTCATGGCTTCCACAGACCCCATACCGCGATAGACTTTGTAGCTTCTGCCTTGGAAAAACACAGTTTCGCCCGGACTTTCTCCGGCTCCAGCAAACAATCCGCCGATCATCACGGTATGCGCGCCTGCGGCAATGGCTTTGGTGATATCTCCCGAAAATTTGATGCCGCCATCAGCAATGAGAGGAACACCTGTTTTATCAGATATTTCTTTGCAATTCATAATTGCGGTAACCTGAGGAACGCCGATACCTGCGATAATCCGGGTAGTGCAGATCGAGCCAGGACCGATGCCGATTTTCACGCCGTCAACGCCCGCTGCAATCAGATCCGCCGCGCCTTCGGCAGTTGCCACATTGCCCGCAATCAGTTCAATGTCTTTGAATGTGCTTTTGAGAATTTTTACCGATTCGATGACATTTCTGGAATGACCATGAGAGGTATCGATCAGAAGAACATCCGCACCTGCTTTGAGCAGAGCCTCGGCACGCGGTACCATATCCGACCCTACACCGACTGCAGCACCTGTTCTGAGCCTTCCTCTGGAATCCTTGCAGGCATTGGGATATTTTTTTATTTTTTCAATATCTTTGATGGTAATCATGCCGGTCAGGCGTCCGTTTCTGTCTATGACCAGGAGCTTTTCGATCCGATGCTGATGCAGCATTTTTTTGGATTCTTCCAGACTGATGCCTTCGGATACCGTAACCAGCTCGTCTTTGGTCATCACTTCAGATACTTTTTTATCCAGATCGGTCTCAAAACGCAGATCGCGGTTGGTTACGATGCCCACCAGTTTATCGCCGTCCGTAACCGGAAGCCCCGAAATATGATACTGTTCCATAACTTTCAGAACATCGTCAATGGAGTTGTCAGGATGAACCGTAACCGGATCGATAATCATACCGCTTTCGGATTTTTTGACCTTATCCACCTCTTTTGCCTGATCTTCGATGCTTAAGTTGCGATGAATAAAGCCGATGCCGCCTGCACGTGCCATGCTGATGGCAGCCTGAGATTCAGTAACCGTATCCATTGCAGCGCTGGTAATGGGGATATTGAGTTCGAGGTTTCGGGAGAGCCATGTTCGGGTGTTCACATCTTTGGGTAATACATCGGAATAGTTAGGAATAAGAAGCACATCGTCAAACGAATACGCGTCTTCGAGCATTGGAATCATAGATTATCCTCCGAATAAATGTTTTGTAAATTTCTTAAAGAATATTAACAGACAGATCAGGCTTTAGCAATCAAATAAAACAGCATCGAGATCGAAGGAAGCAGCATCGGATATTTCTATTTCATCCATACCTTGTGCATCCGAATTGCAGAGATGGGATGAAGTTTGAAGTTCATCACTTTCTGCTTCATAAGGCATACTGAAAGCGAATGGGCGATATTCAGCAGAGGCACTTCTTCGTGGATCAGTTCCTGAGCGCGGCGATATAGCTTGATACGCTCTTTTTTGGAAATAGCCTCCCGTGCCTTAATCATAATTTCGTGATATTCCTTATTTTTCCACTGATTTCGGATATTCGGGTCTGCCATGCCGTCAAGCAATACGGAGAAAAAATTATCCGGGTCCCCGTTGTCTCCTGTCCAGCCGAGTTGAAACATATCCATGTCATGCGGCTGGGTTCGTTGCTTTTTCAGATAAATTCCCCATTCGAAAGTAACAGGCTCAACATCAATGCCGAGTTTTTTCAGATCGGACTGAATGGCTTCAGCGACCCTGACACTGTTGGGATTGTAAGGGCGGGCAACCGGCATACTCCAGAGCGTGATCTTGCTCTGCCCTGCGTCTCTGAGTTTATCGAAGAATTTGGCTTCCGATAAAAGTTTTTTTGCAATTTCAGGATTATACGGATAATCAACAATATCATCGTTATAGCTCCATATTGTCGGAGGAATCGTATTTTTGGCAGCCTGTCCGATGCCTGTATAAATAGTGTCTGTAATGGCTTTTTTGTTGATGCCGTAAGCAAATGCCTGACGAATCCGTTTATCCTGCCATAACGCTTTGGTATGATTGAAGCCGATATAGCCGATGTTCAATCCGGGCTGTGAGATGAC
>CAZMDM010000105.1:0-11927 GCA_964564775.1 uncultured Desulfonema sp.
AACCAATACTTCGGACAGTTTTTGAAAAACAAGCCTGTTATGCAAGATAACCTATTGAAAATACATGATCCGGCGATTTAAAATGCAAAACACAAAAATAGCATATAAACAATATGTTATGAAAAAGTGTCCGAACCATTGTTAAACGAACCTTTGCTGAAAACCAGAATATACTCATGCGTATCTCTCAATACGGGATTCGAAGCCGACTGCCAGCTTCCCCATGCCATCGAAACACCCGCACCCGCGCCTTTGTTCCATATAATTTCTCCCCGCATCTGAAAGCCGATGTCTATCATCATCCGAGAAATGTAATCCGATAACGGGATATAAGGCTTTCTGCCGATATTGGCAACATTCACACATGCCCGCCCGCCATTGACCAATACCCTGTAAGTTTCTGCAAATACACGCTTCAGAAGCTGCAAATATTCCTCCAATGACAAATCCTCGTCATAAGCTTTGGATACATTGTATGGCGGAGATGTAATCATCAGATGCAGACAATGATCCGGTATTTCGTTCATATTTTCAGAACTGCCCAGAATAATTTTATTTTCAAGCTCTTTTGGAAACAGATTTTCTGCATCTGAAACCGTAGTTTTCACCGTATCAAGCTCGGAATACAGCTTTGATTCATAATATTTCGATGAATCATGACCGATTCTGGCAACAGTTCCGAATTTGCTGGTTTTCGACCCTTTTTTCATTGAGTTATATCTCAATTTTATTCGGAAACTCAGGCGCTAATACCGATTTCTTTATTTTTCCTTTTGCAGTATAAAAACGCATATTGCCGTCTTCATCACAGAACCAGACTTCAATCGCTCCGGCAGAAACATAGAGGCGCTTTTTCTCCCGCATCTCTGATTTCGTATTTGCAGACGAAAGCACTTCCACGCAGATTTCAGGCGCAATGGAGCTGTCATACTCATGTCTGACCTGCATCCACCGATCTGTTGAAAACCATGCCACATCAGCAACTTTTGTGCCTTTGGATGTTCTGATGGCGCATTCGGTAATAATTTTACCCTGTCGCTGCATACCTTCGGAAAGAATTCTTCCGATTTCAAACTGATAATACCCATGCGCCAATCGTGCAGGAGACATAATAATTTGCCCTTTTTCACTAAGTTCGATTTTATACGGCAGGTTGCGGAAATCGGGATTTTCACAAACCTGCTGCCATGTCATGGTTTCCATAAGATTCTCCATTGTTAGCAGTTAAGACAAAAAACCGAGCAGTTCGCTTGCCGCAACAGTCGGAGCTTTTGCACCCCTTTCCACTTCCTGTTTGATCACCGGAAGCAAGTCCTGAATTTTCGGATTTCTGAAAAACCAATCCTGAAGCCCGTCTCTGAGCAAAAACCACATCCATTCAAGAGATTGTTCTCTGCGCTTGGATTCGAGTTCGCCGCTCGCGGTAAAAATATCGCGATGCCTGAGAATCGTATTCCAGACGTCTTCCAAACCATCGGTTGTTTTCGCGCTGCAAGTGAGTACCGGCGGAGACCAATTCGGCGAAGCAGGCGTTAATAAGTGCATGGCAATCTCATAGTCTTTTTGTGCTAATTTTGCGCGGGTGATGTTATCGCCATCTGCTTTGTTGATCGCAAGCGCATCGGCAATTTCCAGAACGCCTTTTTTGATGCCCTGAAGCTCATCGCCTGCACCGGCAATCATCAGAACCAGAAAAAAGTCCACCATCGAGGCAACCGTAGTCTCGGATTGCCCCACCCCGACCGTTTCCACGATAATCACATCGAATCCTGCAGCTTCGCAAACCAGCATGGTTTCACGAGTTTTTCGAGCAACACCGCCCAAAGTCCCGCCAGACGGAGACGGACGGATAAAGGCATTCGGATCCACCGAAAGCTTTTCCATTCGGGTTTTATCCGCAAGCACACTGCCGCCGCTTTTGGTGCTGCTCGGATCAATTGCCAGCACTGCCACCCGATGCCCTTTTCCGGTCAGCAGAGTTCCGAAGCTTTCGATAAACGTGCTTTTTCCTGCACCCGGAACGCCGGTAATGCCCAATCGTACTGCTTTTCCGGGTATAAGGAAGCAGCCGGTCAATAATAGTTCTTGCCATTTCCTGATGCGTGGCAAGCGCGCTTTCAACCAGCGTGATGGTTCGGGCAAGCATCAGGCGATTGCGATCCAATACGCCCTGAACATAATATTCCGGGTCTTTGAACATGGTTATCTCCTATCTGAATTTTTGCGGCTCATATTTTGGATTTTATGCGCTTCAAATCAATTTCCGGTCAATACATTAACCTCAAAAGACTGCTTTACCTTCTGCAATATTGACCAGTTTCCAAAACGCATACACTGCCGGACGGCGTCCTTTTGCGTTACTGAGAATTTTCAATATTTCATTATCACGCAATATCGCAAGAATCCGTTTAGCAGTGGGAGTCGGTATTTCCTTAATATTTGTAAAATCATTTGCTTTAAAGATCGGATGGGCAAAAATATAATCCAACGCATGAATCGCATACTGAGACCGTGTAAGATTGATAATCCGATTTTTTTTACTTTCATACAACATCAGAATCTGAGACGCTTTTTCCTGATTCTTCTGCGCCTGAACCATAATTGCCTTTAAAAAAAACTTACACCATCCTGTCCAATCATCATCTCTTGAAACAGCCAGCAGTCTTTCATAATATTCTTCGCGATTCAGTTCAAAAAATTCGCTGACATAAAACATAGGGCTTTGAATCAGCCCGGCTTTGAACATAAACAGCGGCACACATATCCGTCCGAGTCTTCCGTTGCCGTCAAGAAACGGGTGCAGAGCCTCAAATTCAGCATGAATAATTGCCAATTTTATCAACTGGTCAGGACTGTCTTCATGGATATATCGCTCCCATCTTCCCATTGCATCCGGCAGACGATCCGCAGAAATCGGAATATAGCGGGCATTTTCAATTGTACAGCCCGGAGAACCTATCCAATTCGGTATCCGGCGATATTCTCCCGGCGATTTTCCATACCCCCTCACGCCTTCGATCAGTTGACAATGTGCTTCACATATTACTCGCTGACATAGCGGAAGTTCTTTCAACAATTCAACCGCATGACGCATAGCCTTACGATAATTCAGTATCTCATGTATATCGGCTTTTCGTTCTTTAGAAATATTATCACGATCTATTTCAGCCTCATATTCAAGTACTTCTCCCATCGTTGCCTGTGTTCCTTCGATCCGCGAAGACAATACCGCTTCCTGAGTGATCAGCGGACTCAGTAATACAGACGCATTCGGAATAGCCGACAATGTGCCGTCATATCTGGCAAGAGCAGCATTCGCGGGACCGATCAACGGGATAAGCTCTTTCCATTCAAGCCTTGACGGCGGAAATTTGTCATAATGATAATGCACCGGCTGATTCATATATCAACTTTATTGGGAAATTCAGGCATAAATAACGATTTCTTCATTTTGCCGCTCTGATTGATCCTCATTAAGGCCCCGAAATAAATTTCAGGGCTGATAGCTCAAGCCCGCTAAAGCAGGCTGATAGTTGGCTTTAGCCTACTTCAGCTTCTAGCCGGGCGATTTATCGCTCGGCTGTAATTCAGATTTTCCGTTTATTTTCAATCTGATCACTTCGACACTCTCCAAACCATCATTGTCTATCACTTTGACTGCAATGCAGTATATCCCGGCTTCGAATTTCCGATGCTGCTTTCCGTTTTTATCCCTGAGAATACTCGGCTTGAACATCTTTTTTTCTTCATCATAATCAAAATCCCACGCATAAAATTCAACCCCTGCTTCGGAATGTCCTTCGGCAACAAATTCGATCTCATGCAAACCTTTTTTGTCAGTCCCCAAGTCATTGAACTTCAGCACAAGCTCCGGCTTTTTGGCAATCGGCACAATATCCTCGACTTTTACTAACTCGATGATAAGATTTTCCTCATTTCTAAGTCGGGCAGCTTCCTGAATCGCGCCTTTGCCAAAGCTGAATGCGATAATCATTCCGACAGTCTCTTTTGCGGATATATGTTTATCAAACAAGTTTTTATCATAGCGTTTGCAGGCAGATACAAAATTATCAATCACATTTCTGCCGATATTTTCAGAACGCTTCACCTGAATCGGCTTGCCATCACGGGTTCTGCCGTCAATGCCCAAATCGCTTTTTTGCTTTGTGTTTGAAACTCCGCCGAATTGGGCAATAATCCAAGTCTCAAATTCAAACGCATCTTTATAGCGAAGTGTGTCATAATCGTATTTATGAAGCTGAACCACAAACGGTTTCGAGAATAAATCGCTGTTTCTATAAAGCCTGAATTCGCTGACTTTTATAGCCGATACAGACTGATCAATGCCTATCCACTGTCGATTAAGCTTTTCCGCAACCACAACGGTTGTTCCGCCGCCGACAAACGGATCAAGCACAATATCGCCTTTATTCGATGCACATTTGATAATTCTTTCAAGCAACGCTTCGGGTTTTTGGGTCGGATAGCCGATGCGCTCGGCTTTACTCTTAAAATTGCAATTTGACCAAAATTCATCAATACTCACGCCGGGCATTTCATCCAAGTAATGTTTCAGATACGGTTTTCCTGTTTTTGAGTAGTAAATTCTGCCTTCATTCTCAAATTCTGTCATGTTCTCCTTTGAAAATGCCCAATATCTTCCTTTAGGCGGCAGCATACCCTGCCATTCATAGAGAGTATCCCCTCCGGGCTTGGCGGCAGATAAATCAGATGCTTTGAATCTTCGCCCCTTTTCATCAACTTTATTGTAAGTTGATTCGATATAAGTATGGGTGTAATCTTCATAGATTGTATTGAATTTTGCAATTTTGGCATCTTTGTTGTAAAGATAGATAAAATCACAGACTCTTCCGAAGTGTCTTGCACCTTGCTTTGCATCATTATGAGTAGAAGTTCTTTTCCAAACAATCTGATTTCTGAAATTCTGATTACCGAATATTTTATCAAGTATATACACTTGGATATAAGAAGATGCGTGCCAGTCGCAATGCAGAAAAATCGAACCTGTTGACTTCAGAACGCGGTGCATTTCCTGAACACGCTCTTTCAACCAAGCGATATAATAATCTATTCCTCCGCTCCACCGATCCTGAAAACTTCGGACTTCTCCGGCATCTCCCCAGATGATTTCGTAATTTCTGTTTGAGAAAAACGGGGGATCGAGATAAATCAGATCAATGCTCTCTGATTCCATTTTTTTCAATACTTCAAGGCAATCGCCCAAAATGAGTTGGTTCATTGTGCCAAATTTTCAATATTATTTTTAGGCATAGCCGCAATAATCGCCCGAAGAATATTGTTCACGGATTCAGAACTTGTAAAAAAATCGGCAACATCCGGGTCAAGCAGCACAATTTTTTTATCTTTATCTGCCCGTGCAAAGCGATTCTGGCGCGCTTTGCTATAATCAAAATTATATTCAGGTAGCATATCATCTGCTTCTGAATTTCGAGTTTTTTTCATAATCTTTTCTTTCCTTTACGGTTGCACGCCGCGAGCTGAAAATACGGATAATACCTTCTATGCTTTCGGTAAAACATACGATTAACAAGCGATTATGCCCAGAATGTACGATGATAATTTCTCTCTTTTCATCTGAAGAATGCGCTTCATCATCGAACATGTATGCCAAAGAATCATCGTTTCAAAGGCTCTGATTTTCCGCAGATCCGCGGGTTCTCTGTCTGCTCTTTCCGCTCTGAGGACATATACGCATTTCAAGCCGTTTGTACACAGGCAGATCAAATTACTGCGTAAGGTGAACTTATATTTAAAATCTTTACTAAAACCTATTCATTCTAAATGGCTTATTTTCAAATTATTTCTGTTGATCCTTTTTAGAACCTTTGCAACAATACTTCTATGACAAAGCTTATAGTTCTTCTCAAAGCACAAAAGAGCCACATTTTTACCATGACAAATCATTTGATTTATTTTCTGTAAAGTATCTATATGTCTTAAGAGTGATTGTTCGATCTCTTGAAAAAATATTTCATAATTACCGCTTTCTTTAAGCTGATTTCGTAACGTTTTATCCGCTCCTAAATCAGGAAAATTCATATATTCAATATGTTCATTGTGTAAAAATTCAGATAAAGGAGTCTTAGAAAATCCTTTTCTTCGACTTAACGGAAGATTTCTGACATCTGCTACTACTGAGACATTATATTTCTTAAGACACGATAGAAATTCTGCCTGATTTAATCCCTCGTATCCAATTGTGTATAACACCATTTTCATTCAAATTTCCTTTCAAAAAAGAGATATCGGTCTGTTTTTCGGAGGATAAAAAAAACCAAGTATGCAAAAAATATGTTGTCGTTTTGCCATATTGCCAAGTATAAGATATGTATCTCGTTTATGTCCGCAAATATCTGAAATTTTATCCTCAATTTTAGTCTTCCAATTCAGACTATCTTTCATTTTTCTGTAAAGCTCTCCGAACTCCCAATCCAAAATACTCATATCATGTCCCTTACATTCAGAAGCCGCACAATAAAATTGCAACTTAAATTTGATAGGCAATAACTCAAGCTTTTTCCTTTCATCAAATATTTCAAGCTGATTGATTATACTTTCTTTTTTCAACAAAGACTGCTCTATTTCATCGCTGGTCTTAGATTCTATATCAAAATTAATAATTTTCTTTAATTTAACGATGCCAAGTGATGTGCCTGAATCCTTTTGAGACTCATATAACTTTTCTACAGAGTCGTAGAGAGTATTTGGATTTAAAACCCATTTTTCCCTTTCGATCCAATATTTTTCAGGTTTTATTATCTCTTTGAGTTCTATAGAAGTTTCATCAATATTATAACTCTCAGGTCTTGAATCAGAAGCAGCTTTGATTAATTTTGCCTTAATCCATTGATATTTCGAAAATTGGCTATCTCCATCCAAGTATCTGTAACGAATCGGATATAATCTAACCAAACATTTTGTATCAGCCAATATGCCGGCAGTACAAACTGCTTCCGTATATTTTACGCTATATTCAGGATAGGTTTTAACTAAGATTAAGACATCTTTTTTGTCCAAAGCAACCCTCCATCGTTGTTTTTAATCGTTTCAGCAAGCTATTTAATTTGCATATCTAAATCCACTAGCCAATCCTTGGCTTTCTCAATATCGTCAAATATTTTGATATTCAATCCTGAAAAATAAATAATTGCCTGCACAATAACGCTGGTAAGCCTTGTTACGCCGATCACAGCGATTTTGCGAAGATGATGCTTGGCTGTTTCGGAATTTTTTTTGAACATTTCAGCCATTTTTTTCGAAGCAACCGTATTCTGAACATTAATCAATTCTGATACGGAATTGAGCGGCTGTTTCAAAACTACCTCATGCACCACATCAATTTCGGCTTTGACAGATTCAAAATCTGAACCCAGATTTGAAATATCGGCATATAAAATTCTTGCGCCTTTATGTATTATCCATCCTGATTTCATAGCTAAAATTCCCTCATTCGATGATTATTTTTTGTCATAATGATAACAAGCTTATACGATCATCACATATTCGTCATCAAAGCAATATACAAGTCTGTGTTTTTCATTGATTCTGCGAGACCAATATCCTGACCATTCATACTTCAACGGTTCGGGTTTACCTATGCCCATTGTCGGAGCTGTGCGAATTTGCTCAATCATACGCTTGATTTTATGATATATCTTTTCCCGTGTTTCTTTCCAATACTTCAAATCTTCAAGCGCAACCGATGTGAATTGCAGTTTTCTCATGCAAGCAATTTATCCAAATCGTCAATATTTTCTATTTCGATCAACTTTCCTTCCTCGATTTCCTTTTTTGCTTGCTGCAATCCTTTTGCATTAGCCGGAGATGATAGAAGGTAAAGAGTCTCATCTTCCGATGGCGGCATCATACGGGCAATAATTTTGCCATGCGAAAGGATCAGAACTTCCTCTCCGTTACCGACCATTTTTAAATAAGCCGGTAAGTCCTTACTAAATTCTGCTACATCAACCTGCATCATAATGCCTCTTATATTTTTCAGCAGAGCCGAGCAAAATCGCCCGGCTGTCTGCTGATTCATACAAATTTAAGCCAAATACTTTTCTTCCAACAAACTCAGAACCTTGTTTGCAGAATCCGTAATCGAGGTTCCGGGTCCGAACACGGCTTTCACGCCGGCGTCAAACAGGAACTGATAGTCGCCCGGAGGAATAACGCCGCCTGCCACGACGATAATATCGGTGCTGCCCTGTTTTTTGAGTTCCTCGATCAGAGCGGGAACAAGAGTCTTGTGTCCGGCTGCAAGGCTTGATGCGCCCACAACATGCACATCGTTTTCGATTGCCATTTTGGCAGCTTCTTCAGGGGTCTGGAACATGGGGCTGATGTCAACATCAAAGCCCAGATCGGCAAATGCGGTTGCCACAACCTTGATGCCTCTGTCATGTCCGTCCTGACCCATTTTGGTTACCAAAATTCTCGGGCGCCGCCCCTGTTTTTCCATGAATTTCTCAGCGCGTTTTCTGAAAGACTCAATGATTTCGGGCTTGCTGTATTCAGCCGCGTAAGCCCCGGAAATGCAGCGGGTGGTTGCGACATATCTGCCGAATACGCTTTCCAAAGCATCCGATACTTCGCCGACCGTTGCTCTGGCACGGATTGCCGGAATTGTGGCTTCCAACAAATTGCCACCGGATTTTGCCGCAGCAATCAGATTATCCAAAGCATTTTTCACAGCCGCATTATCGCGGGTCTCTTTGATCTGTTTCAGCCGTGCAATCTGCTCATCGCGGACCGTTGCAGACACTTCGCGCACTTCGAAATTGATCTTCTCATCTTTGAGTTTGTACTTGTTCACGCCGACAATAATATCCAAGCCCTGATCAATTCTTGCCTGTTTTCGAGCCGCGGATTCTTCGATTCTCATTTTCGGCATACCGGACTCGATAGCTTTTGCCATGCCGCCCATCTGCTCGATCTCGTTGATGATTTTTTCTGCTTCTTTGATCAGAGAATCGGTCAGATATTCCACATAATACGAGCCGCCGAGCGGATCAACCACATGGCATATCTGTGTTTCTTCCTGAATAATGATCTGCGTGTTACGGGCAATTCTCGCAGAAAAATCTGTCGGCAGACCGACTGCTTCGTCAAAGGAGTTGGTGTGCAGAGATTGGGTTCCGCCCAGCGCCGCGCTCATGGCTTCGAATGCGGTTCGGATGATGTTGTTATACGGATCCTGCTCAGTAAGACTCCAGCCCGAAGTCTGGCAATGGGTTCTGAGCATCAGAGATTTGTTGTTTTTCGGGTTGAACTGGCTGACCAGCTTGTGCCACAGGAAACGAGCGGCTCTCAGCATGGCAATATCCATAAAGAAATTCATGCCGATACCGAAGAAGAACGACAAGCGCGGCGCAAAATCATCAATGCCCATGCCGCTTTTCAATGCTGCCCGAATATATTCCACACCGTCTGCCAGTGTGAATGCCAACTGCAAGACAGAGTTTGCACCGGCTTCCATGATGTGGTAGCCGCTGATGCTGATGGTGTTGAATTTCGGCATATTTTTGGAGCAGTAGCCGATAATGTCAGATACGATCCGCATAGACGGATCCGGCGGATAAATATAGGTGTTGCGGGTAAGGTATTCTTTCAGAATGTCATTCTGAATCGTACCGGTCAACTGCTCCTGTTTCACGCCCTGCTCTTCGGCAGCAATGATGTAGCCCGCCATAATCGGCAATACCGCGCCGTTCATGGTCATGGAAACGGACATTTTATCCAAGGGAATCTGATCAAACAGAATTTTCATGTCCTCGGCAGAGTCAATCGCAACGCCTGCTTTGCCGACATCGCCCGCAACTCTGGGATGATCCGAGTCATAGCCGCGATGGGTGGCAAGATCGAATGCCACAGACAAGCCCATCTGACCCGCAGCAAGATTTTTGCGATAAAACGCGTTGGATTCTTTGGCAGTGGAAAAGCCAGCATACTGGCGAATCGTCCATGGACGACCGGTGTACATGGTTGCCATCGGTCCACGAACAAAAGGCGCCATGCCCGGAAGCGTATTGACGCATTCCAGACCTTCGATATCTTCAGCCGTATAAAGCGGTTTGACCAAAATGCCTTCCGGTGTCTGCCAGTTCAGGACATCAGGAGATTTGCCTTTCAACTCTTTGCTTGCAATCTCTGTCCATTTCTGTTTTTGGGGATGTTCTGCCATTATTTTTTTCCTCCTTAGATTTACTTAAAAATTAGCACATCTGGCACAGTTCGACGAGTACGCCGTTGGTGGCTTTCGGATGCAGGAATGCGATCATTTTGCCGCCTGCGCCTTTGCGGGGTTTTTCATCAATCAGCTTGATGCCTTTTGCCTTCAGTTCTTCCAAAGCTGCTTCGATGTTGTCCACCAAAAATGCAACATGCTGAAAACCTTCACCTTTTTTCTCGATGAATTTGGCAACCGGACCATCAGGAGAAGTAGATTCCAGAAGTTCTACTTCGCTCTCGCCCACCGGCAGAAATGCGGTGGTTACTTTTTGTTCTGCAACGGTTTCCGTGCCCTGCAGTTTAAGTCCCAACACATCTGTCCAAAAGCTTTTGCCCTGTTCGATGCTGTTGACTGCGATTCCGAGATGCTCGATTTTCAAAATCTTCATTGTGATTCTCCTTTCAAAGTTGACAAAATTCTAGATTTGCGGTTATATTATCTTTGCACGACTGAAACGCTCAAGGGAGCGAGGTAAGCCGCGCCAATTTACTAATTCTTTATTTCAGGGTTATAGGCATTAGCTGAGAGCTTTTTTATTCCGAAACTTTATAAAAGTTCTATTAACCTATTCATAAATCTGTTCCATTCATTTGGTGTGTCTAAAAAAATGTATTATTGAAACCGATTATTTCTTGCATCTTAGTTCGATACAGCTTTGCTTCTTCCACTCCTGATATAAAAAGATATTCTCTGAAGCCTTGTCTGATCGCATATCCTTTATATTTTTCGTATTTTTCAATATCTGCCTGACTAAACAGTCCGCTCTTTTTTATTTCAATCGCAATGTTATTGATCACAAGATCAACCGAAGCACCACGTCTATCAATTTTCTCTTGTTCAGAATATTTTGCTTGAATTTTAAGCAATTCTAACTCCTTTCTGATGCAATATTGAACAGTTTGCTCAAATACCCATCCGTTGAGCCCTTTGATATTGATGTCATTACCACAAAATATGTCTAATGAACTCAATAACTCTTTTGCTTCAGACAAATTTGAGTTAAACAGTTCTGCGATTTCATATTCATCAAACAACAAGCTTTTGATTTGCATAAGTTTTCCATCCCTGATTCATCTTTACAAAAGAGTCTCAAATTCTTCAACACTGAGATTTGCCTGTTTTAAAATATGACCAAGTGTTGACCGTTTAATCGGGCGATGCGCCGGAACAGTCAGCTTTAAGACTTCTGTCCTTGTGTGTTTTTGTAATCGGATATGGCTGCCTTTTTGTCGAACTACTACCCATCCGTCACGTTGCAAGGCTTTTATGACTCTATCGTAGCCAAGACTTTGAAGCTTTGTCATACGGCAACTTCCAAAATTTCCGCATCCGGAAGAAAGTGAAAATCATCTTCTATCAGCTCAAGATAAAGCTCAATCGCCTCTCTGATATTTGTCAACGCTTCTTCTTTGGTATCACCTTCGCTGATACATCCGGGCAAACTCGGAACAATCGCCGTATAACCGCCTTCATCACTGGGTTCTAAAATCACTTTGAGTTTCATTGTCAAATCACCTTCCAAGTGTTTCAAGTTTTGTAATCCATTCATTAAAGTGCGGGCATTTCTTCCGAATCGTTTCCAGCCCGATTTGTTGAGCAATCGCAACTCCCGCTGTTTTTTTCAAACTTTTATATGTCGGAATCTCCCTGATAA
>CAZMDM010000106.1:0-2127 GCA_964564775.1 uncultured Desulfonema sp.
AAATCGGTTGCAGGGATTCAATCCAGGAATTGAAAAATTTATTTTCAGATTTCAAATGGCTTTCGGATATTGTCCGTGACAGTAGTGAAGATTCATCTTAGTCATCTTATTTTATTCTTTCAGATGATTTTGAATCAATTCATCAATCAGATGAGGCAAAGGTTCGGATGAAAGTCCTGCGATATGGATATTTTCCTGAGAAAGCGGAATAATTAGTTTTCTGGCTGCACACGCGGCAACAGCTTCCGCAATTCTGGGGGTAACTTCTCCCATCATGCCGTGTGCCATCAGAACACCAATAGGGCAAATCACGATATCGGCAGTTGCAACTGTCCGCACAATGGCATTTTCGCCGGACGCTCCTTTGTTGGCTTTGGCTTTGAGCATCAGAGCTGTTGCAACCGCATTGGTTCCCAACGCCACGATTTCGATATTTTCCTCAAACGATTCTTTGAGTTTTTTAATGACTGCACTGCCGATACCTCCGCCCTGTCCGTCAATCACACATATTCGTCTCATACAGATTCCTTTAAAAAAATTTCAGCCCATCGACAATGGCCCGATTATCGAAAAGCTCTTTCGGCACAAAGTTTTTTTTCAGCAGATTATTCTCATTCAGAAACCGTTTCAGATCATGCAGATAGGTGATGGTTCCTCCGCCGTCTCTGCTGCGTTCTATCAGCATGTTCACATCATGAATGCGGACATCTGTCAACATTTTCGTCAGGTCGCTGTCAGAATAATTCTGATCTTTGAAGACTTGCTGTTTCATAATATCGAAATATTCTTTGACATTATCAGGTTGTCGAGTCCATTTCACAGCTTTGATCCAGCCCTTCAGAATTTTTACCAAATCTTCTTTGGGAATTGCAGCAAGCATCTCTTCAAGCGCAATCATTCCTTCAGGAATAACACCTTCGTAGTCAGCAGATGTGGCAGCCGCTTTGCCCTTGCCATTTTTTGCCGCACGGGAAGCTTCGGGTTCGTAGCAGACGATCACGTTGAAATATCCGGCAATAAAATGACTGGCAAGACTGTCCGGCTCCATTTCGGCAAGCCGGATATCCGAAAGTTTCTGATTGATCCCGGATAAATATTTGTCCAGAAAATATAAGGTTGCCGGAGAATTCTGATAAATTCCGATAGGCTTTCCTCTGATTGCCGTGATATCCGCATCTTTTTTGAGAATAATTTTATCACCGCCGAAAGACCAGTCGGTTTCGGCAATGATACGGACCGGCAATCCGTTCATGTGATATCCGACACCGGTTCCGATCATATTGAAAATAATATCCACCCGCTTTTCATTAAATAAAGTGAATAATTGCAGGATATTGGAGCAAACAACCACTTTGACATCAATGCCTTCTTCTTTCCAAAAGCCTTTTGCTTCCGCCACCGATGCCGGAGACCATGCAATCCACGGAATCATTGCCAATTTATAGATTTTTGCTTCTGCCGAAGCACTCAGCAGAAGCATCCCAATGGTCAACAGTATCAGCCGTTTCATACTGACTCCTTTTATTCCGAGTCTTCCAGATTGCCGATTTCCTCATCTGTCAGAACTTTGTCAATATCCAGCAGAATTTTGACGCCTCCTTCGGTTTTGGCAATTCCCAGAATATAATCGGTTTTGATATCTGTGCCAAACATCGGCGTATCTTCGATTTCTTCGGGTTTGATGTTCAGCACCTCCGAAACCGTATCCACAACCATTCCGATCATAATATTGGAAGTTTCTCTGGTGATTTCCACGACAATGATACAGGTGCGTTCCGTATAATCGGTTTTTTCCATGCCGAATCTCAGACGCAGATCCATAACCGGAATGACTTTGCCTCTGAGATTGATAACGCCTTTGATAAACGCGGGAGTTTTGGGAACAGCCGTGATGGGCAGCATTCCGATAATTTCACGGATTTTGAGAAAGCCAATACCGTAGTCTTCGCTGCTCAGCATGAAGGTCAGATATTTGCCGGCTTTTTTCCTCGCGGTGTTTACAGCAGATTCTTCGGGCGTTTTCATGGTTTCCTCCTTCCTATTTCAGTCTGAAATTGTATTCATAATTTCTGTTGATGCCGTTGACACCGACCTCCCGAACGCGAACCGTATAAAGTTTGTTATCCA
>CAZMDM010000107.1:0-28702 GCA_964564775.1 uncultured Desulfonema sp.
GAATACTGCCTGAAATACCGAATCTGCCAAAGGAAGTGCCGAGGCATTGCCGCAGACAACCGCCAGATCGGGGAATCTTTGGCGTCCCTGATGCAGCAGAGATGAAGATATATCAACTCCGAACGCGTCAATCTTATGAACCATTTTCAGATATTCGACCGTTGCACCGACACCGCATCCGATATCCAGAACCCGCGCTCCTTTTTCCAGACGGCAAAGCTCCACAGCTTTTTCAGTCAGAGCGAATCCGCCGGGACGGATGGTTGTTCCCGTGATATCTCTGAGTTGTTCCGATTCGTACATATTGGAAATCGTCATTTGTCTTCCAGAATCTGTTCCACTTCCGCCATTTTCCCCAAAGCCACTTTCTCGGAGACCAGAACCAGCCCGCATTCCTGGCATTTGGGAAGCTCGGTTGCAAAACGATTTCCCATATATTCGACCGTAACCGGTCCCACCTGCATCAGGCATCCGCATCGGATACATTTCCATTGAAGGTCTTCCGGGTCTGCATAATCATGCCTCATGTCCGAACCACCTCCATCCGATGGGAATAAGCATTATGAATCTCAAAGCCATTTTCATCCTGCGAATATTCCACCCAGAACGTAACATTGCGGGGTTTGAACGATGCTTTGTAATGACCGGTTGTTTCATTGAAAAATATATTTCCGCTATTCCGGGCATGAGAAATCACGTTTCGGATATCCTCATCCAGAATCCGGCGTTGTTCCAATATCATCCGCACCTGAGGAGAGACCCGGATCACGATATTTTCGTATTCGTTGCTGAGACTCAATTTCTGCCCCCAAATCTCCTGTTCGAATTTATCTTTCAATTTCGCGCGATTTTCCCTGCGCTCCGACCATCCGGGGGGGTTGCGTGCAGCAGGATCATCGTTATTCGGATCGGGAAATACGATATCCAATACATGCAGCACCCGCTTTCCGGCAGACGCCAGATTGTCTCTGCACATTCCGCAATAGCTAATATAGTCGGCAGAACTGAGTTCCGCCCGCCTGCGGATACTTTCACGAGCCACCTGAGGATTGGCATTCTGCATGAGTCCCCCGAATCCGCAGCATTCGGTCAAGTCTTTGCTCAATGAGAGTTCTTCGATCTCAACTCCCGATTGCCTCAGCAGATTTCGGACAGTATGCTGAATTTCCGGTAAAGAGCGCGTGGTACACGGATCATGGATTGCCAGAATTTGTTTCTGACCAGAAGCTCTTGACAAAGGCAGCCCGAATTCTTCAAATACCTGCCAGAGAGAGATGAGCGGAATATCGGGAAGATGATCTGCAAACATCCGATAGCAGGTGGAACATGCCAGAATCAGTTCCGGCTTTCCCATTTCAATCCATTGCTGTTTCAATATCCCTAAATCATTTTGAAATCGCTCTTCCCGACCTGCCCAAAATGCGGGAGCCGAACAGCATCCGAGCATCAGCCCCACTCCGCCGGATATATTTCTGCAAAGATATTCATAACTGGCAAAGACCTTTTCCGGCGAAGAGGCACACAACTGACATCCGGGAAAGAACAGGTGGGAAATCGCTGCTTTTCCCGGCTGATATCTTGCCATTGCAAAATGTTCGCTTTGGCTGAATTCCATGTCCATCAAAGCAAATTCGTGTGCCGATGGCGGCATTTTATTCCGCTTCACCATGCTTTGACGCGCAGTCAGACAAATATCCTGCATCGCAAAATTTTCAGGACAGACGCGTTCACAGAGTCCGCACAGACTGCATGAGTTGATCAGTCTGTTTGCCTGACGCGCGCCCATGACAATGGATTCGTTGTTATAGATTTCACGAACATACCGCTTGGGATAGGCTTGGAAATGTTTCAGATAAGCACAGACTTTCACGCATTCGAGGCATTCGCAGAGAAGACAGCGCCGGGCTTCTTCGATGGCTTCGCTTTCGGAATAACCGGATTTCGGCTGAGACATTCCGACAGCAGATTTTTGTGCAACTCCTTTGATATCACAATATAATCGGGTCTGATAGGGACCATTTTTCTCCCGCCCCGCAGTCAGAGAAACCCGTTGCAGATATCTGTCTATGGAAGTGGCAGCCCACCGCCCTTCCGCAGCCTGCCATATCAGAGAAGCCGCGCTGTTTTCCGAGCATCCTCCGGCAAAAACTTTGTCCAAGCGAGTTGTCTGCAATTGGGGAACAATATCGAGCGAACCTTGTCCGCAATTCCCGATTCCCTCTGCATCGAGACCGACATAAATCGCGTCGAAACTTTGCAGCCTACTTTCCGAGATATCCATAGAAAAGGGAGGAGCATCGAACTTTGTCTCGACTCCCATCGCAGTCAATACGGCTGTTTCTTCCCGAATAATCTCAGGAGGAAGAAGCTGTTTCAACTGACCGCCCAAAGAATTCTCTGCTTCGAAGATCGTGATCCGGTATCCTTTTCTGACCAGATCCCAGCAAACGGTCAGACTGCTGATCCCGCTTCCGAATACCGCAACCTGCTTGTTTTTCTTGGGTACAGGCGGGATGATGAGCTTCGGTTGCGGCATCGAAACACATGCTCGTTCCAGCGCGCCGATTTCAATAGCGCCTCCGGCTTCGTTCCGTTTGCACTGACTGCGGCAGGGAGCATCGCAGATTCGCCCCAAAATCCCGGGAAACGGCATGGTTTTTCTGAGAATTTTCCATGCTTCGTTCCAATTTCCGTTCTGAATCTGCTGGATAAACCCGCGAGCATCCAGATGAATCGGACATGCAGCGACACAGCCAGCGGGTTCTTCCTGAATACATTTGTTTTCCAAATCCCGGAGCGTTTGCTGATCCATAGAGTTTCCGTTCCGATGAATAGTAGAGGGAAGTCTATGCACTTCCCCACTCCTCTGGGCAACCACATGGGATGCCCCTACCCAATTTACTTCTTCCGGAGTCCTGCCAGAACCTTTTCGGGCAATGCCGGCAATCTGGTAATTCTCACGCCGCACGCGTTATAAATCGCATTGATAATCGAAGCATGAGGACTGGTCAGAGGTAGTTCTCCCACGCCTCCGGCACCGAACGGTCCTTCGGGTCGGGGAGTTTCCACATAAATCAGTTCGATATCATCGGGAATCTGTTTGATATACGGAAAACCTGCTCCCTGAAGGGTGGAATGCTTGCGAATATCCTCGAAATCTTCGCTGAGCGCAAGACCGATCCCTTGGGCAATGCCGCCGTAAAGCTGACCATCCACGACCAGTTTGTTGTTGATTTTTCCGATATCTGCCACCAGAGTCATTTTTTCCACAGTTGTTTTTCCGGTGGCGATTTCTACTGCGACTTCCGCCATAAATACGCCGTACATATACACAGAGAAGGGCGCGCCCTGAGCATTCTGATCGCAGTTGGTTGCAGGAGCGCTCCATTTGCCCTCATAAGAAACAGATATTTTTTCAGCAATCATTTCTTCATAATTGCGGTATGTTCCATCGGGTTTTCGCATGGCGTTGACCATCAGCTCACAAGCATTCTGAATCGCACGTCCGGTAACCACCTGTTGGCGGCTTCCGCCGGACGGACCGCTGTCAGGAGCTTTGCTGGTATCATTCATGCACAGATGAATCCGGTCCGGCGAGACTTTCATGGGTCTCAGTCCTTCGTGTGCGGTTCCCAAGGCTCCCATATCCGCGCCCTGACCATGATCTTCCCAAGTCGCATAAATCGTAAATGTATTATCGGGATTCAGTTCAATACGGGCGCCGGAACTGTCGGGTCCATCGAGTCCGCATCCATAGACTCCGACTGAAATGCCTACCCCGCGCTTGAACTTCTCATCCGAAGCTGCTTTGGCTTTTTTCATTGCTGCCTGATATTTGGGACGAAGCATATCGAGCATTTCGGGAAGGGAATAGACTTCGGGAGCTTGTCCGGTAGGCGTGGTAGCTCCGGGTCTATATACATTTTTATACCGAATTTCAAGAGGATCCATACCGAGTTTTTCCGCCAATTCATCCATCAGGACTTCCGATGAAAACTCGCTCTGCGGAGAACCGTATGCGCGGAAAGCCGAACCCCATGCGTGATTGGTACAGACGGTTCGTCCCTGTCCCCGGATATTGGGAATGTCATACCCTGCGCCCATGAATTGCGCGCCCCGGAGGGTCAGCAGATCGCCGAATTCGGAATAGGGACCGTGATCCACGCTCCAATCGGTTTCCATTGCCAGCAATTTGCCTTCCTTATCCGCTGCAAAACGCATATTGACAAAAAAAGGCGAGCGTTTGCCGGTGTAGGTCATCTGCTGATAGTAGTCATAGCAGAGAAATACGGGCTGCCGAACAGCCAGACACGCGGCACCGACAAGCGCTTCCATAGTCGGACTGAATTTGTAGCCGAAGGTTCCTCCGGCAGGATTCTGCACCGCGATCAGATTCTCCAGCTCAATGCCCAGACCTGCCGCGATCATCATCCGATGCAGATTCAGACCGATGGATTTGGAATGAATCACCAGCTTGCCGTCTTCATTGATATAGGCAAATCCCACATCCGGCTCCATCGGCATGTGCGGCTGACGTCCGACATAGAAATCGTCCTCGACAACCGCGTCGGCTTTTTCAAAGATCGGCTGGGTATCCTGCCCTTTGGCGATATTTTGTACAAAATATACATTCGGCGTCCCCGGATGAATCTGCATGGCATCTTCTGCCATTGCTTCCGGAGCGCTCATATATGCGGGAAGCTCTTCCAGTTCAACCTTGACTTTTTCGGCGGCTGCTTTTGCCTGTGCCTGAGTATGCGCGCAGACAATCGCAATCGCGTCTCCGTATTGGAAAACCTTCTGATCGCAGAGAATCGGACGATCCCAGCCATCGCCTTTGTTGGTGGGGAATGTGATCAGACCGGTAATGCGATTTTTGCCTTTGATATCCTTATGGGTAACGACTTTGACCACTCCCGGCATGTTTTCCGCTTCCGAAGTGTCGATTTTCTTTATTTCCGCGTGGGAGGTTTTTGCCTGCACCAACGCAAGATGAAGTGTATCCGAAGGAAGTTTGAGACCCAAGTCCGCACCGTAATCCAGTGTGCCGGTTACTTTTGCGACTGCTGACGGACGGGGATATTTGCCGCCGAAAATTTTGCCGTCTTCAGGGATTTTGTACATCAGTTCTTCGGCTTTCATCTCTCCGCGCAGCACTTTTGCGGCATCCATGACCGAATCCACCAACTGTTTGTAGCCGGTGCATCGGCACGCGTTCCGATGGGTATTGAACCATTCGCGGACATCCTCGCGGGTCGGATTCGGATTTTTGTCCAGCAGAGCCTTTGCAGATACGATAAATCCCGGAGTACAGAAACCGCATTGCGCGCCGCCGTTGACGATCCATGCCAGTTGAACCGGATGAAGATGATCCGGCGTCCCGACGCCTTCCACTGTGGTTATGCTTGCATTTTCGGGAATTTTCCCCATTTTGGTTACACACGAGCGGACCAGTTTGTCGTTTAAAATGACATTGCAGCACCCGCACTGAGCCTGTCCGCATCCGATCTTGGTTCCGGTCAGCCCCATCTGGGTCCGCAGCACATTTGCCAGAGAGTCCTCCGGCGATGCGATCACCATTCTGTCAACGCCATTTACATTCAGCATTTTTTTAATCATACGGCTCTCCTCCTTGATTCGTCCTGTGATCCTTATTATTTTATTAATATACCGATCCGCATGACAGTGCCACACTTTGACGAGGTCTGCTCAATGCGGTTGCTATGAGTTCGCTGATTTCCTCTTGCGTTTCAGCTTTGATTCAAGTTTGTCCACACAGTGGTTGAGAAATGCCCTGAGACATGCTGTAGAACAGAAATACAGACCGAATTGTCCGCCTATTACGTGATCCGCTATGTGTACGTTTGCATGCAGATCGGCATCAATGCCTTCACCGCCGTCCTCAAGGTGTGCTCCATGCCAGCCAATATACAGGTATCCCTTCATATCGTCACTTGGCCCGCCATAGTCTTCATCACGATTCATCAGCACAGCTCCGCCACCAAGGTGTGCAAAGCTATGAGGTTCCAGAACCTTGTTTTCCCGGCACCATGGACACAAAGCATGATCTGGAAAGTCCGTATTCTTATCCTTGACCACCGGCATTCGCAAATTGGGCATGTTCTTCCTTACTCGACTCTAACATTTACCGAAACCACATATCGGATAGCGGCATTCGGAACAGCCGGAACAAAATCCGCCATGTCCCATTTTTTCAATGTCTTTGCGGGTAACAGTTTCCCCAGCCAGAAGTCTCGGAATCACCAGATCGAAAATGCTGGTCTGATGATACATCACGCACCCGGGAAGTCCTGCCACCGGTATGTCTCCGATATAGGCAAGCATAAACATCGCTCCGGGAAAGGCAGGCGCTCCGTAGATGACGACATTTCCTCCGGCTGCCCGGATAGCGGCAGGCGTCCGGTCATCCGGGTCAACGGACATTCCGCCGGTTACCACGATCATTTCCGCACCCTGTCCGATCAGATTCCGAATCGCCGAAACCGTCATATCCATATCATCGGAAACCAATTCCTGCCTGAATACAGCGCTCCCCAGCTCGCTGAACTTTTTTTCGACAACCGGACCGAACGCATCTTGGATACGACCGGAATACACTTCGCTTCCGGTAGTTACCATGCCGACCCGCAATGACGTAAAGGGCTTGATTTCGATCAGAGGAAAAAAACGCAGGCACAGGTCTTCGGCTTCCCGGACTTTCTCTTCTCGGACAACCAGAGGAATGACACGGGTTCCGCCGACCGCCTGTTTTGCGGCTGCCCGATGATTCGTATGCAGAGTCGCAAACACGATCTCTCCGATGCCGTTCAATTGTGTCAAAGCATCGCTGTTGACTTTCAGCAGTCCCTTGGTTTCGGAAACCAGATTGACCCGTCCCTCTGACGGCGCAGTCAGATGAAGTCCCCGACCCGCAGCCGCAGCCGCGATTCTCCCGGCAGCCTCATCTTCATGAACATATCCTTCGCTCAGATCAATCACATAGACATGCTCTTTGCCGATATCCAAAAACGCGTCAATCTCATCTTCGCGGATGATATGCCCGCGTCTGAATGCCGGAGATTTCTGCTGTCCCGGAATAATTCTCGTAACATCATGCCCCAAGACCATCCCTACGGCTTCTGTTACATGGATTGTCTTCATCATCATAATAATCAACCGAAGTTATTTATTTTTGTTCTATTTGAAATATTTTTTCTATTTTACTTCGATCCGTATCCCGAATACAAGTTTTTTTTGAAAAATCCGATTTCTGCGAGCCCAATCATCTCTTTTTATTGTCTCGAATATCATTCATCGTGTTCTGAATCCCTGGTCATGCAATGCTCTCTTGCAGGATATTTGTATTTGTGATATTTGACAATATTATTTTACAGAAGGAAAGGAATTTTTTGTTGTATGGCATTTTCAATAGCTTTGGCAGGAAAAGGGGGAACCGGCAAGACAACGGTTGCCGGAATGCTGGTCAGATATTTGGTGGAAAAAGGCAAAAAGCCCGTTCTTGCCGTTGATGCGGACCCGAATGCGAATCTGAATGAGGTGCTGGGTCTGAGCGTGAGAGAAACTTTGGGCAATGCCCGTGAGGAAATGAAAAAAGGCAAAGTTCCCAACGGTATGACCAAAGATATTTTTATTTCGATGAAACTGGAAGAGGCGATTACCGACGCGGAAGGCTATGATCTGATTGTCATGGGGCAGCCCGAAGGTTCGGGATGTTACTGCGCGGCAAACAGTCTGCTTGCCGGATTTTTGGAAAAACTGAGCGATAACTATCCATATATTGTCATGGATAACGAAGCCGGAATGGAGCATATCAGCCGCCTGACCACCAAAAATGTGGATGTGCTGCTGGTTGTCAGCGATACCTCCCGAAGAGGGCTTGAGGCAGCAATCCGCATTGACAAACTGTCCAGAGAACTCAATATCGGCGTGAGCAAAAGTTATCTGATTATCAATCAGACACGGGAAAACCCTTCGGATGCGGTCATGGCGATTCTTGATAAAGAAGGACTTGAATTGGGAGGAACCATCCCGGAAGATCAGAAAGTCTATGAATTTGATCTTCAGGGTCGCCCGACAATGGTGTTGCCCGCAGATAATCCGGCACTGAATGCCGCATATCGGATTTTCGACCGAATTATTCACTGAAACAATACCGATTTTGTCCCTTGTTCCCTTAAACCAATAACCCAATGAAGGGGAGAGAATATGAGAAAAACGGGTTTTTTGTATGATGAACGTTATCTGCTTCACAACACCGGAGAATATCATCCCGAAACCTCCGGTCGTCTCAAAGCAGCATACAGCGGTCTTGAACAAACCGGGCTATTGCAGCATCTGATTCCGGTCAAAGCAGCACGCGCGAATCAGAAATGGGTGGAAGCGGTTCACAGCATTAAGTATCTTTCACGGTTCGAAGAAGCCTGTGTCTGGGGAATGACGGAGTTTGACTATCCCGACAATCAGATGTGTAAAGATACTTACGAAATTGCCCTGCTCGCAGTCGGCGGCATTCTGGAAGCTGCGAAAATGATCATGGAAGGCAGCATTGACAATGCGTTCTGTGCAATCAGACCTCCGGGGCATCATGCCGAAGTTTCCAAAGCTATGGGATTCTGTTATCTCAACAATGTGGCAATTGCCGCGAGATATCTGCAAAGCGAATATAAAATCGGAAAAGTCGGCATTATTGATTTCGATGTTCATCACGGCAACGGCACCCAGCACATCTTTGAAGCAGACCCCACCGTATTTTATTACTCTATCCACGAACATCCGTCGTTTGCCTTTCCGGGAACCGGACGCGATTTTGAAAAAGGCGTGGATATGGGCTACGGGTTTACGCTCAATTCTCCCATGCTGCCGGGTCAGGGAGACAGGGAATTCAAGGCATTGATCGAAAGAGACCTGCTGCCCGCTTTCGGAGAATTTATGCCGGAATTTATTATTGTTTCTTCAGGATTTGATGCACATATTGACGATGATATGTCCAATATCAATCTGACAACCGAATGCTATACATGGATAATGGAAAAAATTATGGAAATGGGCGACAAGTATTGCAAGGGAAAAGTGCTTTCGGTGCTGGAAGGCGGCTATTGTCTGGAAAGACTTCCCGAACTCATTGCCAACCATGTCAGAGTATTATTAGGAATTTAACCACTCAAATCTGTCGGAGGAAGACATGTTTATTGACAAATCCATGACCAAAAAGGTGATGACCGTTTCCAAAGAAACCTCTGTGCTGGAAGCCAGCGAACTGATGAAAAAAAACAGCATCCGTCATCTGCCGGTAGTTGATGCGGACAATACCCTGCTGGGAATCGTTACAGACAGAGATATTCGCAGTGCCATGCCCTCGATTCTGCTGGATTACGACAGCAATAAGGAAAGAGAACGCATCGGAAAAATTACGGTCGGAGAGATGATGACCAAAAATCCGATCACCATTTCTCCGATGAATACGCTCGAAGATGCTCTGATTCTGATGCAGCAGACCAAAGTGGGCGCATTTCCGGTGGTGGATGAAAACCGCAACCGCAAAGGCATTATTTCCATCCGCGATCTGATGCGATCCTTCATCAATGTTCTTGGCATCGGAGAGCCGGGAACCCTGCTGTGCATTCTGGTCGAAAACAAGCTGGGGCAGATGAAGCGCATCGTGGATGCGATCAGCGAAGAAAAAGTATCGTTCGGAAGCATTCTGGTTGCCCGATACTGGGATGAAAACAAGCGAGCAGTATTTCCGTATCTGCTCACCAACAATGTGGCACATATCAAGCGGAAGCTGAAAAGCCTCGGATTCGAGTTGCTCGATCCCATGGAATGGTATCTGGATCAGCTGCCCAAAGCATAAGCCATGAATTGCCCCTATCAGGACTTGTATATTTATTATTTTCAGGGACGTCTGAAATCCGATATTGCCGGATTGAAGGATTGCATCGGCAATTGGGAGGAAGAGGGATTTTCATTTTTATTTTTTTCCGAACCATCAGACACTGCCGTAAAAAAGCTTCTTGCGGATGATCTGAGCCTTACGCTGATTGATCAATATCACATGAGCTATGAGGAATGGCAGGGGACAAAGCTTTCGGCATTCCGATACGGAAGCTTTGTCATTTATCCGCCATGGGAAACACCGGAACTCTGCGAGGGTGAAATTCCGATCATCTCTGATCCGGGCGTGGTATTCGGTGCAGGAAATCATCCGACTACACGTAACTGCTTGTATTTTATCGAAAAAGCATATCGGTATGGAAATATTTCTACTGCACTGGATTTGGGAACCGGCACGGGACTGTTGGCCATCGCGGCTGCCAAACTGGGCTGTGAACAAATAATCGCGGTGGATTTCAATTTTTTAGCTACCAAAACCGCTGTAAAAAATATCTCTCTGAATCATGTCGGAGACCGGGTGATCGCGGTTCAGGGCATGGCGCAGAGCTTTGTTAGATACCCGGCAGACTTAATTGTAGCCAATATTCATTATGCGATAATGAAAGAATTGCTTGACACCGAAGGCTTTTTCGATAAACAATATCTCATCTTATCCGGGCTTTTGAGAAGCGAGGCAAAAGATATTGCCGAAAGGCTGAATCGGAAAAAAGTCCGCATTATTGACAGACATGAGCATGAAGGAATATGGCATACGTTTTTTGCGACAACCGAATAGCCATGCCAGTTCCTTCGGATTGAAAAGGATAGCGATGCTTATCAGGTGCTGGGGGTCAAGAGGTTCTATTCCGGTTTCGGGAAAGCAGTATGTCAAATATGGCGGAGATACCACCTGTATCGAGATTCGTACCAAAGACGATGAAATCATTATTGTGGACGCGGGAACCGGAATCCGAAGACTTGGTAACAAACTGCTGAAGGAAGAACGGTTCGAGTATCATCTGCTATTCACGCACGCGCACTGGGATCATGTATTGGGAATGCCGTTTTTCAAACCGATTTATCTGCCCCAGACCAAATTCAGAGTCCTGAAATGTCCTTTTCCCAGCTATGTCGGCAAAATATTTTCCAGAGTCATGGGCGCGCCCAACTTTCCGGTCAGCTTTTCCGATGTCCGATCCGAGTTTATCTATGAAAAAAACTGTTCGCTTTCATTCGAAGTCGGCTCTGTTACCATCGAACATATTCCTCTCAGTCATCCCAATACCGGAACAGGCTTCAAATTCACCGAAGACGACAAAAGCTTCGTATTCCTGACAGATAACGAATTGGAATTGGTTCATCCCGGCGGACTGCCGTATTCGTGCTATGCGGAATTTTGTAAAGATGCGGATATGCTGTTTCACGACGCGGAATATATGCCGCATGAATACGATATGGTCAGAGGATGGGGACACTCGACTTATACCAAAGCTATTGAAATGGCAATCGAAGCCGGAGTGAAGCGTTTCGGTATGTTTCATCTGAATCAGGACAGAACAGACCGGGAGGTGGATAAAATGGTGAAACTCGGCAGAAAGATGATTGCCGAAAGAGGTACTGACTTGGAATGCTTTGCGGTGGGCGCGGGCGCGGAGTTTCGGGTCTGATCTGTAACAAGACTTTTATGCCAAATATCCGCCATCACAGACGATACAGGAGCCTGTGGTGTAGGAAGCCGCATCCGAAACCAGATACAGCACCGCGCCCGCCATTTCTTCGGGTTCGGCATGTCTTCCCATCGGGACCTGACGGATCGCGGAAGTATAGACCGCTTCGTTATCCATCAATGCTTTGGAAAATTTCGTTTTGGTAATCCCCGGCAGCAGAGCGTTCACGCGGATATTGAAAGGCGCCAGTTCTCTGGCATAGGCTTTGGTCATGGCAATCAGTCCGGCTTTGGTGATGGAATAAATCCCCTGAAACGGCGCGGGACGCACGCCGTTGACCGACGACACATTGACCACCGCGCCCCCGCCGCTCTGTTTCATCAGAGGCGCAGCATAGCGGATCATAAAAAAAGGACCTTTCAAATTCACCTCATGTGTTTTGTCCCAGCTTGTTTCCTCAGCATCGATCATCTGTCCGAAAAAAGGATTGGTCGCCGCATTGTTCACGAGAATATCCAGACGTCCGAACCTGTCACCCACTTCCTGTATCAGTTTTGCAATACTTTCGGGATATCCGATATGACAGGCAAGAGCGTCTGCTTTGCCGCCTTTTTGTACGATCTCATCGGAAACTTTTCTGAGATCATCCATTTTCCGGCTGACGAGAATGCAATGTGCGCCGTATTCCGCAAGAGTTTTCGAAATTGCTTCTCCGATGCCTCTGCTCGCGCCGGTAATCAGCGCGACTTTGTTTTTCAATGAAAAATCAACCATGATATTTCTCCTTTGAATCCGATAATTTATTGAAGATATCAATCAGTATCGGAATAAATGTTATCATATCCTCGACCGCGCAGACATCTGCCACGTTTATGATCGGCGCATCGCTATCCGTGTTGATCGCGACAATGAATTCCGAACCGATCATGCCCGCGACATGCTGAGATGATCCTGAAATGCCGCACGCGATATACAGTTTCGGGGCAACGATAGCGCCGGTGATTCCCACCTGCTGCCCGTAACTCAGCAAGCCTTTATCGCAGACAATCCGTGAACCAGCAACTGCCGATTTATGAAACAGATCGGCAAAACGGTGAATCAGATCGAGCTTCTCCCCATCTTTGATCCCGTTTCCGACAGCGACAATCACCTCGGCTTGGGAAATCGCGCCGACATCGGTTTTGCTTGATCCGACCCCCAGAAAACGGGAGTTTTCAGAAGTATATTCCATTCGAATTGTGCTGAGCGATCCGGCATGAGAAGGCTTATGTTTCAATGCTTTGAATATTCCGGGCTGAATATTCAGAATCACGGTATCTGTCAGAGGAGATATATGAGCAATGCGTTTTCCGCTGTCTGTGGGGCGCAGAAAACACAATTCCCCGGCATGTTCACCGATGTCCTGAACCGAGGTAATGTTTGCCGCATTCAACTGAACCGCAAGCCCCGGCGCAAAATCCGTTCCGCGAGCGCTGTTGGCAACACAAATCAACGCTGCTCTCTTCCGGCTGAAGAAATCAGCCAAAGCCCGAATATATATTTCCCGGCTGTAATAATTCAGCCCCGGAATATCCAAAATATTGATATTCAGCCCTGTTGATTCGGCGATTTTTTCTGCAATATCATCAATGTCATGTCCCAATATCACCATTTCTATCGGAAGATGGGTGATTTTGCTGATCTGTTCTGCAAATGCCGCAAGTTCGAAGGTGATCGGACTGACCTTTCCGTCCGTATGTTCCGCAATGATATAAATGGTTCCGTCCATAACCGCCTCCTATTTCAGAAATCCTTTATCCCGGAAAATCGTTATCAATTCTGCGGCTTTCTGTTCGGAACTGCCGGTAAGCACGAGTCCGCTTCGTTGTTTTCGGGCGATATCCGTATCGGCAACAACCTGTCGGATGCGCGGTTTTCCCAATGATCCTTCGCGGATGGTTTCCGGCTGGCTTTTTGCAGCCCGAAGCATCTGAGAAAGAGACGGATATCGCGGTTTGTTGATACCGGTCTGAATACTTAAGCTCGCAGGAAGACGGATTTCCCAAGCCTCGCGGGTGCCGCGTTCGATTTCCCGCTCAATATAAATATATGGCAAAGACAGACGGATCGAGATCACCGCAGTAGCCGATGACAGAGAAAGCATTTCGGCAAGCATGGGTCCGACCTGCCCCTGCATCAGGTCTTCCGAAATCGCACCGGTAAGAATCAGATCATATTGTTTATTCCGCGCATATCCCGCGATCAGCGAGGCCGTGGAAAACGCGTCCCGAAACGGATCGTCTGTCGTAAGGATGTGAATGCCGCGATCTGCTCCCATGCCCATCGCGCGGCGCAAGACCTGAACTGACTGTTCCGGTCCCACGGAGATTGCCTCGACAGACACATCGCTGAAAGCTTCCCGAATCAACAGAGCCTCTTCCAAAGCAAATTCATCAAAACGGTTCATACGGATATGCTGAAAACGAGGCGTATTCGCAGAACCGGATTCCGTAATAGCTTTGATGCAGACAAGTATTTTCATATTTATCCCATGATCCGAATAATTTTTTAAAGAGAATAATAATCAAAAAGTCTTGGTTATGTCAATATATTTTAATGAATGTTTGTTCTTTTTTTTAACGAACGTTTGTTTTTTATTGACATTGCCCGATCAGTCCGGCTATTATCCGGTTCAAAATAACTTCGGGTGTAAATCATCATCTTCGGTTACGGACCGAGCGATAAATCGCCCGGCTAGAAGCAGAAGTCTGCTTAAGCAGGCTCAGAAGCTCTCAGCCCGGAAATTTATTTCAGACACCCAATAGCTTCGGATATCATTACTATGAGTACGATTTATCTGATCCGGCACGGACAGGCATCCTTCGGTGCTGAAAATTACGACTGTTTATCAAATCTGGGCATAAAACAATCTCGGATTCTGGGACAGAGCTTCAGCAGGCTCAACCGTATGTTTCATGCGATTTATCAAGGCTCTCTGAAGCGGCATATCCAGACAGCAGATGAGGTGCTGAGATGTTTCAGCGAAGCAGGGCATAATCTGCCAAAACCAATCATCTGCGATGATTTCAACGAATATGACGCAATTGCGGTCTGGCAGCATCATATCTCTGTCCTGACAACGCAAAATCCATCGATAACAAACGACCTGAAACAGATAAAAACAGATTATGCTGCTTTTCAAAGGGTTTTCGAGCAGGTTACGGAAAGCTGGATATCGGGAAAAAATGATTCGGACGGATGTCCCCGATGGATGGATTTCAAAGCCCGTGTCATTCATGGGCTGCACGCGCTGATAGAACGTCATGGTTCTGGCAAAGACATCGCTGTTTTCACATCGGGCGGAACGATTTCGGTCATGGTCCAATATGCGCTCGATCTGTCGGATCGGAAAACCATCGAACTGTTATGGCAGATTATGAATGCCTCGGTAAGCCGTATCCGATACGGAGGAAATAAAATCACGCTTTCCGGGTTTAACGATATCGGGCATTTGGAGCAATCGGGCAACAAAGAACTTCTGACTTGGCGATAAAATTTCAATTTCAAAAGGAGAGATAAATACACATGGATTTCACCATATCCGAAAAAATGCGGATTATTATCAGTATGATTGATGAATTCGTGGAAAAGGAACTCATTCCGATGGAGCCGGAGTTCCTGACCCGTCCTGCCCGCGAGCTGCTGCCACAGATTCGGGAGAAGCAGAAAATGGTTCGGCAGATGGAGTTATGGGCGCCCTGTCATCCGAAAAAATACGGCGGAATGGGGCTGAGTCTTACGGAACATGCTTTGGTATCGGAAGCTTTGGGCAGAAGTCCGCTCGGTCATTTTGTTTTCTGGTGTCAGGCGCCGGATGTCGGCAATATCGAAATTCTGGATATGTTCGGCACGGAAGAGCAGAAGGAAACATATCTGCATCCACTGGTTGCCGGAAATATCAGAAGCTGTTTTTCCATGACCGAAGTTTCGCTGGCAGGTTCCAATCCGGTGATGATGGATACTACTGCGGTCAAAGACGGAAATGATTATGTCATCAACGGTCAGAAATGGTACACCACTGCGGCAGACGGCGCCAATTTCGCTATTGTAATGGCAAAGACCAATCCCGAAGCTGATGCGTACCGTCAGGCGAGCATGATTATTGTTCCCTGCAACACGCCGGGCTTCAATCTGGTTCGCAATATTCCCGTCATGGGGCATACGGGAGATGATTATTTCAGCCATGCGGAGATTCTGTATCAGAACTGCCGGGTTCCGCAGAAAAACCTGCTGGGTAAGGAAGGACACGGCTTTGCAATTGCACAGGAGCGGCTGGGACCGGGGCGGATTCATCACTGTATGCGATGGATCGGCATCTGCAACCGGGCATTTGATCTGATGTGCGCTCGCGCCCGAGATCGGGTGATTTCTCCCGATGGCAAAACCCTTGCCACCAAACAGATCATTCAGGCATGGATTGCAGAGTGCGCGGCGGAAATTCAGGCGGCTCGGCTCATGGTGCTTCATGCGGCGTGGCAGATCGAACAGAACGGCGCAAAAGCCGCGCGCAAAGAAATCTCATTGATCAAATTCAAAGTGGCAAATGTAATGCAGATGGTGCTGGATCACGCGCTTCAGGTTCACGGAGGCTTGGGCATGACCGATGATACGATTCTCGCGTTTTTCTTCCGACATGAACGCGCTGCCCGGATTTATGACGGCGCGGACGAGGTTCATAAGGTCTCTGTGGCAAAACAGATTTTACACGATTACCAAGGACGCAACATCAGGTAAGGAGGTTTCATTATGGATTACACGGATCAGGCAAGCGATATTCGTCCCGGAGAAAGTCCTGACACAGAACGCCTGATGCAGTATCTGAAAGATACGATTCCGGGTCTTGACGGCTCGCTGACGATCAGACAGTTTCCGAGCGGACATTCCAATCTGACCTATCTGATTATTATGGGAAACCGTGAAATGGTGCTGCGCCGCCCTCCGTTCGGTACAAAAGCGAAAACCGCTCACGACATGGGCAGGGAATATAAAATTCTCAAGGCATTGAAGCCGGTATTTCCTTATGTTCCCGAACCTTTGGCATATACCGAAGATCCGCAGATACTGGGCTGTCCGTTTTATGTGATGGAGCGCATCAACGGCATGATTCTGCGAAAAGATTTGCCTAAAGGATTGCAGTTGCCGCCGGAAACCGTAAGACGTTTGTTCGAGCGGCATATCGAAGTGCTGTTCGAGCTTCATTCGCTGGATTACAAAAAAATCGGACTCGGGGATTTCGGAAAACCCGAAGGATATGTGAAACGCCAGATCAGCGGCTGGAGTCAGCGATATCGGAATGCCCGTACTCCCGACGCGCCCGATTTTGAAACTGTCATGGACAAACTCGAAAAAAACATGCCTGCCGATTCGCAGTTTTCCGGTATTATTCATAATGATTTCAAATTCGACAATGTGGTGCTGGACAAAAATGATCCTCTGAAAATCATCGGCGTTCTCGACTGGGAAATGGCGACTATCGGAGATCCGCTCATGGATTTGGGATCAACGCTGGGATATTGGGTGGAAAAAAATGATCCTCCTGAATTTCAGGTCATGCGGACACTTCCGACTCATATTGACGGCGCCATGACCCGTAAGGAAACTGTTTCTTATTACGAAAAAATATCGGGACGCCGCATTGACAATATCGGATTTTATCATTGTTTCGGTCTGTTTCGCCTTGCTGTGATCGCGCAGCAGATTTATTACCGCTATTATCACGGGCAGACAAAGGACGCTCGCTTCAAACACCTGATTTTTGCAGTGCAGATGCTGGAAAAAGCGGCTGCCGATGCTGCAAAAAATTTCTGATACAAAGGAAATAATTTTATGAATATCAATGATATCCGACAGGTTTTAATCATCGGCGCAGGGACTATGGGACATCAGATCGGCTTTCTGTGCGCTGTACACGGTTATGACGTATCTGTGTATGATGCGTATCCGGAAGTTCTGAGCGCAGCACGGGAACGTACCGCTTCTCTTGCTCAGAGACTTGTCAAAAAAGGACAGATAACGCCCCAAACCGCAGAGCAGGCACTGAACCGGATCATATTCAGCGATGATCCGCAACAAGCCGGACAGAATGCAGATTTGATCAGCGAAAGTATTCCCGAAGACCCGAAACTCAAAGGAGATATTTTTGCCCGATTTGACCGGATCTGCCCGAGTCGGACTATTTTCACCACCAACACCTCTTCGCTGGTGCCTTCCATGTTTGCCAAAGCCACGGGGCGCCCCGACCGCTTTCTGGCGTTTCATTTTCATGATATTGCATCGAGCAATATTGTGGATGTGATGCCGCATCCTGAAACATCGCGGGAAGCGGTGAACACGGTTACCGCGTTTGCTGAAAAGATCGGACAGATTCCTATTGTTCTGAAAAAAGAACAGCCGGGCTATCTGTTCAATAATATGCTGATGGCGGTTTTGGATGCCGCGTTATCTCTGGCATCGAAAGGCGTGGCTTCTATCGAGGATATTGACCGGGCATGGATGGGAATCATGCACACCGCTTCGGGACCGTTCGGAATTATGGATTCTGTCGGACTGGACACCGCGTGGAAAATCACATCGTATTGGGCGGAAAAAAGCGGAAATGCCAAAGCTTTGAAAAATGCCGATTTTATCAAGTCGTATCTGAATGAGGGGAATCTGGGCAGAAAATCGGGCAAAGGGTTTTACAGCTATCCGAATCCCGCGTTTGCGCTCCCGGATTTTCTGAAGAAATCTTCGCATTGAAAACGGAATCAGAAAAATGAATTATGCCGAGTTTCAGAAACAGATCAAAATCACACGGAAAGGAATCTGCCGGGAAATATATGCCCGAAACCGCGATTCCATCCGCATCAGAAAAGAGGAAACTGTTATCCGCAATTTGGAAAAAATATTCAGTGCTGCTCTGAAAATCAGCAATCAGAAGGGATTTCAGAGCATGAGTATGCGGGACCTGAGTGCGGAGACCGGGTTGAGTACAGGCTCTCTTTACGCGTATTTTTCCGGCAAAGAAGACCTGCTCAACATGATTCAGCAACATCGCCGAACCGTTGCTGAACAGATTGTGGAGAAATACATCCGACCCGAAGACGGTGCGGCTGAAAAACTCAGTACGATGATCAAAATCCATCTGTATCTGAGCGAAGCAATGCAGCCCTGGTTTTATTTTTCCTATATGGAAACCAAGAATATGTCAAAATTGCAGAAGGATATGGCGGTTGCAAGCAGTTTGTCCACTGAAAAACTCATTGCGGATATCATCCGGGAAGGGCAGAATACCGGCATATTCAGAGATCATGATGCCCAGATGACTGCCAGTCTGATAAAAGCCATGCTTCAGGAATGGTATCTGAAACGCAGCAAATATGCCCGAAGAAATCTTTCCGTAGATCAGTATGCGGATTTCATGCTGCTGATGGTGATGTCATTTCTGAGCAAATGATATTATTGTTTACTCTTTTTCGCGATCCAGATATCATTTGATGCCATATAATGCCAGTCGAGTCCGGGAGTATCCGGCTTTTCGGTGATTCTCCGCATGGTTACGATTCTGTCTCTGGGTGTCATTTTATTGATATATGGCTGTAAAGAGTTCAGGTTCGGAGATCGAAGTATATTTCTATACACCTCGATATTTTCATCGGTCATCAGCGCAGGCTCGAAGCCCAGAACATAGCGCCACGGTGCATGAGGATTGTGATAAAAACTTTTGTAGAAAACGTGCATTTCGAGATTATAGACAATTCCGCCCGGATCGGGCATCCATTCACGATCTTCGGGATTTTCATAAGAGATGTATCTTTTATCCGGCTCCGTACTCCATCGGTTTTGATAGTCGGCAGTTACGATGATAAAGAATGTGGCACACACGGAAACAGCGATTGCGATTCTTCTGCGTGAAAAAGCATCGGCGTTTTTTTTCAGCATATCTCCGATCTCGGCTGCGATCCAGACAGCGGCTGCCGGAAAGCCGAAATCGAGCCAGAATCGGATGATCACAAACTGCAATACATACCCTGACGCTGCCATGATGAATACGGGATTTTCTGTAATTTCAAAATCATTATCGTTTTTTATCATTACTTTGGCGAAAATAATCAGAATTGCGGAGATAATCAGAAGGGGGATACCTTCACCGACTCTGAACTCGGGAACCAGCATATACTGATGCGGAATTTTAGTAAAGGCATTATATCCGTGCATCAGCGTCTGTTTTAGAAACAGAACAGGATACCCCGAAAGACAAGCCCCCAAAGGGATTGCGATGATAATGATCACAGCAAAATTTTTCGCAGCCCGCCATTGTCTGGCGATCAGAAAACAGATAAAAGGAAGTCCGAATACCAGCCAGTTGGCATGTATCCAGACCGATGCTGCGGAATACATCAGAAAAGAAATCCAAGCCGATGCCGGAACAGGGGTATCTTTCAGCTTTTTCCATCTGAAGCAGATAAAAACAACCCATGACATGGTAAAAATATACGGTCTGCCGTAAAACAGGCGGATGATAGTGGAAAAATCCAACATCGCGATAATGAGCAGAGAGATAACCCACGCTTCCGGGCGCTCTGTGAAAAACAGAGGGGTAACCGCAAACCAGATGAACAGCATGACGACTGACAGCATCACCAGAGATCGGGCGTTCATACCGGTCTGATGATAGATAATCTCCAGAATCCGATGCCATCCGGGATGGCTGTCTGCCCTGATTTCCGGTCTCAGAACAAGAATTTCCTGCCAATCTTTTCCCGAAATGGCTTTTGCCGCGTGCCGCAAGGCATCGTCATCAGGGAGATACCCTTTGCCCAGCACGTTTATCGGAACCATGCAGAGAGTATATATAACGAGAATCAGAATACATGCGGGAATCAGTTTCGAATGTTCCATACCATCCTGTCGCTATCGGATTTACAGGGTAATTCCCGAAAATAGCATAAACGCCATTGCCATCAGACCTGTAACAATAATGGTGATTCCGAATCCCTGAAGTCCTTTGGGAACATCCGCGTAACGGAGTTTTTTTCGGATCGCGGACATAGAGACAATGGCAAGCATCCAGCCGGTTCCCGATCCGAAGCCATACACCACTGTTTCGGCAAAACTGTAATTGCGCTCCACCATAAACAGAGACGCGCCCAAAATCGCACAATTGACCGCGATCAGGGGCAGAAACACGCCGAGTGCCGAATACAACGCAGGCGAATAGCGATCAATCACCATTTCCACGATCTGAACAATTGCCGCAATTACCGCGATAAAGATGATAAATTTGAGAAAACTCAAATCAACTGTCGGCAATCCCGCCCATGACAATGCTCCGGGAGCAAGCAGATAGTGATACACCAGCCAGTTCGCAGGCGTGGTCAGGGTCTGCACAAATACAACGGCAAATCCGAGTCCCACCGCAGTCTCCATTTTCTTGGAAACCGCCAAAAACGAACACATGCCCAGAAAATAGGCAAGCAGAATATTGCCCACAAAAATCGAATTCAATCCGATGCTCAGTAGTTTTTCCATTGCTTCGACATCCCTGTTACTTAATGCCTTTGGTGTTGAGATACTGACCGTATTTTTTATCGCTGTGCAGAATATGATTCGTCAGCCAGTCTTTCAGAAAATTTCCGGTCTCCACGGTAATCGAAACCGTGCTCGTCCGAAAGCGTTTATCCAACTCCAGAACTTTCTGGGTCAGTGCATCATGTTCCTTTTTATGGATCGGATATTCGGGAAATCCGTGCTTTTTCATCAGTGCTTCTTCGGCAGCAAAGTGGATTCTGGTGTAAGAAATCAGACCTGTGAGAACTTTTCCCAATGTTTCCCTGCCTTTTCCGGTCAGCATTGCCTCGAACAGATCATTGAGCATATTTACCAGCTTTTTATGCTGCTCGTCCATTTCCCAGACATTGACGCTGTATTGCGGTTCCCAGATGAAAAATGACATCTCATACCTCCTCTATCTTTTTCGGAAAATCAGGAATAAGAACAGATCGTTTCAATTTTCCGTCCCGGTTATAAAATCTGATATTCCCCTTTTTATCGCAAGTCCAGAACTCTTTGGCACCTGCATCAAAATACAGTTTCCCTTTGTGTTGCATCTGTGCTTTCGAATTTCCCGGAGACATGACCTCGACACAGATTTCCGGCGCGACAGGGCTGGCAGATTCGTCTATGACTTGCCTGAACAGCATATCGGAAATCCATACCACGTCTGCAACTTTGACATTTTCCGATGTTTTTATCGGAAACTCCTGAAGCGTTTCTCCTTTTTCCGATACAGAATCAATCAGATCGGATATGCGCTTCTGAAACGCAATATGCCGAATACTTGCCGGACTCATAATGATCTGCCCCCACTGATTCAGCTCGATTTTATACGGCAGGTTATGAAGAATCGGATCTCTGCATACTTCTTCCCAATTCATAAGCTACCTCATTCGGACGGATAAAAATCATCGTTCAAAACATCTTCCAAAGAAAATGGGCAGATTTTGGGAAATCTTTTTTCGCTGAGCTTTGTTTCTTTTGCAGCGATCATAACAGCGCGTTTATACGCTCGCAAAAGTTTTTCTTCCAATTCATACTTGAGACTGGGGCTGTCCTCCAAGACTTCGAACACTTGCTCCCGTTGTTCTCTGATGGTGTATTTCCAACTACTGATGCGTTTCTGAGGCTGATACGCCCATTTCAGCAGATGCGCCATCAGGACAGCCAAGCGATTGACCAACTCCCGTTTTTCACTCCTGCCCATTGCTTCCAATTCCTCAGCGATGTTCTCCACATCAATTTCGGCAAGCTTTCCCTGACGCATGAGACTTGCATTGTGTATCAGCCACGCATAGAAGTCGCTGTGGTATACCGGTTCTTCAGTCGGACGGATAAAATTCATTGCTCAGTATCTCCTGCAAAGAAAACGGACATTCTTTCGGAAAATGGTTTTCATCCAGACGGGTTTCTCTGGCGGCTTTCAAAATTGCCGTCTCATAAGCATCACTCATCGTCTGTTCCAAATCATGTTTGAGACTGGGGCTGTCTTTCAACAATTGCAGAAGTCTCTTGCGTTGCTCTCTGATAGTATATTTCCAACTGTTGGTGCGCTTCTGAGGCTGATACGCCCATTTCAGCAGGTGCATCATCAGCACAGCTAAACGATTGACCAATTCCCGTTTTTCACTCCTGCCCATGGCTTCCAATTCCTCAGCAACATTCTCAAAATCAATTTCGGCAAGCTTTCCCTGACGCATGAGACTTGCGTTGTGTATCAGCCACGCATAAAAATCGTTGTGATATGATGTGCTTAATCCGTTCATAGCAGAATTGTCCTGTCAGGCGGCAATTTTCATAAAGTGTAATTCACCGCAGTCGCCCTGAAATAAATTTCCGGGCTGAGAGCTTCTGAGCCTGCTTAAGCAGGCTTCTGCTTATAGCCGGGCGATTTATCGCTCGGATTCGTAACCGACAATAATGATTTACACCCTTTCATAATCCGGGTTCAGAGTTATGTCGAAATCTTGGAAAAATCCGCAAACATCCCGAAAAGATTTGCAATTTTCTTCAGCAATGCCAATCGGTTGTTACGCACTTTCGCATTATCCGTCATCACCATCACCGACTCGAAAAACGCATCTACAGCAGGACGAAGCGAAGCAATCGCAGACAAAGATTCATCGAATGCTCCTTTGTCCAGATTTCCCAACACCTTTTCTTTCAATGATTTATACGCCGAGTACAATGCTTTTTCGCTCTCATGCTCGAACAGGTTTTCACTGACCGATGTTTCAATTTCCTCTTTACCAGCATCTTTACGGATAATATTCACCACCCGCTTGAATGCAGCCGCAATCGGTTCGAAATCCGGTTTTGCTTTGAGATTTTCCAATGCCCGGACCCGATGCCACACATTCGGAACATGATCCACCGTAACATCCGCAACCGCAGCCACCACATCTTTGGAAAACCCTTCTTCCGTCAGAATATGGGTCATGCGATTCTGCAAAAAGGTATATACTTCTGCCGATATTTTGCGGATATGAGTTACATTCAGTTTGGTGAACAGACTCAGGCTTTTCTCGATTGCTGCCATCAGAGAAAAAGAAAAATTCTGCTGAAGCATGATCTGGATGATGCCGATTGCCTGCCGCCGCAGCGCATACGGATCGGACGCGCCGGTGGGAATCAGATTTACGCTGAAACATCCACATATCGAATCCAGCTTGTCGGCAATCGCCACAATCGCGCCGGTCAGAGTTTGGGGCAGTTCTCCGCCGGAATGCGTGGGGCGATAATGTTCTTCAATGGCAAGATATACCGGCTCCGGTTCTCCGGCAGCTTTGGCATAAATTCTGCCCATAACGCCCTGCAATTTGGGAAATTCGCCCACGATCTGACTGACCAGATCCGCCTTGCATAGATACGCGGCTCTGGAAACATGCTTTTTCAGATTCGGGTCATGATTGACCGACTCAGCAATATATTCTGCCAATTGTCTGACTCTGAGAATTTTTTCATACATTGAGCCGAGTTTTGCCTGAAACAGCACGCGTTTGAGCTTTTCCACCCAGTTGTCCATCGGAGATTCGAGATCAGCCCGATAGAAAAATCTAGCATCCGAAAGCCTTGCACGCAGCACGCGTTCATGCCCTTTTGCCACAAGATTCATATCTTTGGCACGGGTGTTGTTGACCGCGATAAAACACGGCATCAGACGGTTATTGTTGTCAACCACAGCAAAATATTTCTGATGTTCCCGCATGGAATTGATCAGCACTTCATCGGGAACTTCCAGAAATGCGGTATCGAATTTTCCTGCTACCGGAACCGGATACTCAACCAAATTGTTGACAATATCCACCAGTTCGGCATCCGGCAGAATTTTGCCGCCCTGTGCCGAGGCAACCGCCTCGATTTCCGCTTCGATATTTTTCCGCCGTTCCGATGAATCCGCAATCACACAAGCATTGCGAAGTTTGGGAATATAATCTTCGGGAGAGTACAGCGTAACCGTATCGGGACTCATAAAGCGATGGCCTGCGGTATCTCTGCCGGATACGATATCGCCCAATCGGAAAGAGATCACTTCTTTGCCGAACAATGCCGCAATTCTCTGAATGGGGCGGGCAAAATGAATATGCGAACTGCCCCATTTCATGGTTTTGGGAAAGGGAGTGCCGAGAATGATCTCAGGCAGTTTTTCCTGAAGAACTTCGATAGTTCCGATGCCTTCTTCTGTTTTATCCGCGCAAAGATATTTGCCTTTGGGAGTTTCGGCAATTCTGAGATTATCAGCAGAAACACCTGCTTTCTCAGCAAATTTCAGCGCGGCTACGGTATATTTCCCATCCGCTCCCAACGCAGCTTTTTCCGGCGGTCCGGTCAGCGTGATGGTAACGGTTTCCTGTTTTTCCGCAACATCCGCCACCATGACCGCGAGCCGTCTGGGAGTCCCGAATACGCTGGCACATCCGTGTGAAATGCGGGCATCATCCAGTTTTTTCAGAAGGTTTTCAGACAAGGCTTTTAACGCGGGATCAATGTACCCCGCGGGAATTTCTTCAGTTCCGATTTCGAGCAACAAGGTTTTCATGCAATACCTCTGAGAATTTGAATAGCACGTTTTACGAAAAAAATATCGCTATCAGAAACCGCGAAAAAATTCAATCCGAACTTCACAGTTCCGGATAAGAATGAGCATCTCCGGTATGCAAAATTCCGTAAAACATCCCTTCCGGCACTTCGGGATACGCGTCATAATGATAGAGCAGACATTTTTTCTGAATATCGGCAGCCATGCGGTGAATCAAATCAGAGACATGCGGATGAACACCTGATGGAAATTTGCCGGTTTCACAGTCCATATAAATCCGATCAGCCCGGCGATACAGAGTTTCCAACTGAGGCGGCATCATGTGCTGGGTATCAGTAGGCATCAGGACATTGTAACCGCCAGAATGCAGCAGGCTGATACCGTAGCTCGGCATTTCCTCCGTACTGGATATGACGTGCATGGCAAATACCGGTTTAATACTCCATTCGCCGTCAGTATCCCGGAATGTGTAAGGCACAGTCTGCCCGTTTTCCTGCTTGCCGATCAGATGAATATCAAAATAAGTATCGAGACTGACATTGGGAACACCCTGAACTGTGTCCATGCCCGGACCTACCGCGCGTTTGAGAGGCTCTAAGACTTTGCGGTGAATAAACAGATCGGGCTTGGTTTTGGCGGGCGGGCCGGGCCACCATTCCTGATTCAGAAACAGTTTGTCCGCAATAAACTGATTGCCCAGCCATTCTTTTTTGGCAAGCGTATAAACCGGGTTGAACAGCGTGGTAAGTCCGAGATATTCCACACCGCCGATATGATCCGCGTGCGGATGGGAAATATAAAATCCGTCAATATCCGATGAGGTCAGCCCCACGCCTTTGAGCGCATGCCGGACATCCGCGCCCAGGTCCAGCAGCAGACGATACGGACTTTTGCCGTTGCGCTTGCTGGGCATGTCGAACTCGATCAGAAAATTCGAGTTCCATTTCGGATTATATAACTTTTTAATATATTTCCGAACTTCAGCCTCGATAAATTCTTTGGACGCATTTCTGAATTCTTCAGAAGCAGCAACTCTCATGGTAAGCTCAACCGCATCGTCTGCGGTAATCGCATCATAATATGTTCCGGTTGCAAACGCCGAATTGACGCCGAGAGCCGTGATTTTCATAATTTCCTCCGTGTCAAACGCCAGTATGGTCAGATTATGCCATCTTTCAGGGATAAAGGAGCAAAGGGACAAATAACTATGCGCCTCTGCCTTAATTAAGGTTATTTGGGGCTGTTGATCCCCACGATACACGCCCACTGATCTTTCACAACCACTTCCGCAATCTCAAAGCCTGTCTGAGTCATTTTATCAATGACTTTGTCTTTGTTTTCCACGATGATACCGGATGCAATGAATATGCCGTTTTCTTTCAGAACTTTCCGAATATCATCCAGCAATACCACGATCACTTCGGAAAGGATATTGGCTGCGATAATATCGAATTGTTCCCGGATATTGCTGACCAAATCTCCGGTGCTGACGCTGAAGGCTCCGATATGGTTCAGTCGCAGATTCTGTTCGGCAATTTCCACCGCCACTTCGTCATTGTCCACACCGACAACTTTATTCGCGCCGAGTTTGGCTGCGACAATCATCAAAATCCCCGAACCTGTTCCGACATCCAGAAATTGCTGTCCGGGTTTCAGATATTTTTCGATCATCCGAACACACAGCGAGGTTGTAGCATGTGCGCCCGTGCCGAATGCCATTCCCGGATCGATCTCCACCACAATATCATCGGGTTTTGGCAAATATTCCCGCCATGTCGGTTTGACAACGATTTTTTCTCCGATTTTTTCAGGATAAAAATATTCTTTCCACGATTCCGCCCAGTTTTCCTCGTCCAGTTCTTTGCGGATAATCCGGCTGACAATGCTGCTTTCTGTTTTCAAATCTTCGAGTCTGTCAGACAATTGCTTCAGACGGTCATCGGACAGATCATTTTTGGGGAAATAACCGATCACCGCATCGGCTTCGATCACCAGCCCACCCAAGCCCAAGTCATAAAATGCTTCCGAAATCAGGTCTGTGGCAAGATCGGGCATATTGCTTTCAAAAACTACTTTGGTTTCAATCCATTTCATCTCAGGCAATTACCTCAATCCGGCTATGATCTGAAGCAGATAAATCACATCTTCGAGTCCGAGTTTCTGATCGTTATTTATATCCTGTTCGGCAAGACACACTTCCACAGGAGTCATTCCCGAAAGAACCTGTAACACCACGATCACATCTTGCAGATTCTGCTTATTATCACAAGCTTCTCTTTTAGTGAATATAGGAATGTTTTTGCCATTGAACGAGGCAATTCCCGAAAAATCGGACATATCGGCAGAAGATGCCCTTACCCGATAACTCAATGTTCGCTGCTGGTTATCCAGAAATAATCCGAATCTGACCTTACGATTTGTCGAATCAAATTGTCCGTTACTATCCACCGATATGACTTCCCATCCGTCAGGCGGCTGATCTTCCACCGCATACGCCCGAACATCCGAAGACGGACTGATATCGAGAAATACACTGAATCCGTCATCTGTCTGAGTAACTTGCCGTACTGCCGAAGGCTCCGAAAATCGGATGCTTCTGCCTGCCAGTGTATTGACCCAGCACATCGGCGCTGCTCCGGCAGTCGAATCGAACTTATAGCTTTCCCCGCCCTGCCACAATGCGCCTGCACGAGTAACATAGCTGATCGGAATCGGATTCGGCGGAATACTCCAGCTTGCCCCGTTTTTCCATGCCAGACCATACGCGGTAAGTTCTCCGATAGAAATGCTGAAATTATTCGGATTGATGTCTGCCGGATGATTGAAACAGGTGCTGATTACAAAACTTCCGGTGATGGCAAAATCCGTTCCGTCTGCGGATACAATGCCGCTGAAGCTTTTATCACCGCTATCCGTGATCGGAGGCGTTACATCATACGTCAATGTGCGGCTCGAATTGTCGAAAAAAGGTCCGAATTTGATTTTGCCGCTGACCGAATCATACACACCGCTGTTGCTGATATTGGAAACCGTCCACCCGGATGGCTGTCTGTCTTCGACTGCATAAAGCCCGGTATTTGAAGTCGGGTAAACTGTCAGAGATACGGTCAGCTTATTGCCCGCGAGATAACACGGAAAACTTCGGATTGCGGAAATCCCGGTCTGAACAGAAATGCCCGTGCCGGAAATTGAAAGTGTTTCTGTTCCCGAAGTTTTATCCGAATTGACAGTAAGTATTCCGCTATAAATCTGAGCAGCGGTCGGTGTGAACGTTACCGTAACATTCTGAGAACTTCCTGCCGCAATCGTACCGTTCCAATTGCCTGAAAATCCGGTCGGATATGAACTCGAATAAACCGTAAGTGTCGAATTGCCAGTGTTGCTGATCGTCAGAGTTTTCTGCGCGCTTGATCCGACATAAACATTTCCGAATACCATATCTCCGCTTACCGAAATAATGCGGGTATTCTGAATCACGATACCTGCACAGGATACAGCAATCGTCTCGGTTCCCGAAGTTTTATCCGAG
>CAZMDM010000108.1:0-5584 GCA_964564775.1 uncultured Desulfonema sp.
ATATATATCAATCGTTAACGATTTTCTATCTCAAGGAGAACAGTATGAATCCCCCTCTAGAACCTTTGCTGAATGACGGGCTTGACGGTGAGGCTGCCAAGCGTGTATTGAAATATGTTCAGGCACATAAAGAAAAAAAAGACCCGATTGTCGGAGTTTATTGCGGCTATGCTCCTATTGAACTGATGCAGGCAATGGGGCTTGTACCGACAATCTTATGCGCTTTTTCTAAAAATCCGATTCCGACTGCGGAAACCGTGCTTCCGGCAAACCTCTGTCCGCTGATCAAATCCAGTTACGGATTTATTCTGGAAGGCACCTGTCCGTTTTTTTCGATGTCCGATGCGATAATTGCCGAAACCACCTGTGATGGCAAGAAAAAAATGTTTGAAATGATTTCAGATATCAAACCCATGTTTGTCATGGATTTACCCCAACTTCCCGATGAACCCGAAGCTGCGGACAATTGGGCTGTGATGATCGGCAAGCTTCGGAAATTTTTGGAAACCACCTTTAAGAAAACCGTATCTGATGATGCGATTGAAACTGCCATTCGGCAAAGTAACCAAAAAAATCGAATGGTGCAGGAAATACTCGGATTTGCAGCACTTACTCCTCCGGTGATCAGTTGGAAAGAAATGTACGATGTCAGTTTTATCGCGCTTCCCTCTACTGCGGATGAAATTATGCCGCTTCTGGAAAAACTGAATGCCAAGCTGAAAAAACGCGTGGAAGACGGCGTATATATCGGAAAGAAAAATGCTCCGCGAGTTTTGGTTACCGGATGTCCTTTGGGGGGAGACGCGTTGAAAATTTTCAAAGTGATCGAAGAAAACGGAGGCGTGGTCGTGGCGGTTGATTCCTGTACGGGCATGAAAACGTTTATGGGGAATATCGATGAAAATACCGGAAATCCTATCCGTGCAATTGCCGAACGATATCTGAAAATTCCCTGTTCCTGCATGACGCCCAACCAGAGACGGCTGAATGCACTGTCCGATATGATTGCCAAGTTCAAGCCTGATGCGGTGATTGATGTGGTTTTGCAAGCCTGTCATTCCTACAGTGTGGAATCCTATAAAATCGGCAAGCATATCGAGACCGTTCATGGTCTGCCGTTTCTGAAAATCGAAACCGATTATTCTGACAGCGATATGGGGCAGTTGCAGACGCGCATCGGCGCATTGCTCGAAAGCATTCAGGATAGTTGAAGCAATATGAGATGTGCAGGTATAGACATTGGCTCACGAAGTATCAAGCTGCTTGTTGTGGAAGATGGTCATATTGTCGAAACCCGCCAGAGTGATTCCGGTTTCGATCAGATGACAAATGCCAAAAAGATGCTCGATGGTCTTGTATTTGACCGGATTACCGCGACAGGATATGGGCGGCATCTGTTCGAAATCGAATATAATTCGCCTACGGTTACGGAAATCAAGGCTTATGCTGTGGGCGCGAAAAAACTTTTTCCTCAAACGCGCAGCATTTTGGATATCGGAGGACAGGACACCAAAGCCATCGCGCTGAATAATGAGGGAAAAATTCTCAAATTCGAGATGAATGACCGCTGTGCGGCAGGAACCGGAAAATTTCTGGAAATCATGGCACGGGCATTGGGCTATGATATCGAAGCATTCGGACAGGATGCCATGAATGCCAACAAAGATATTCATATCAGCAGCATGTGTACGGTATTTGCCGAATCCGAAGTTACTTCTCTGCTGGCAAAGGGCGAAGACCGGCGGGAAGTGGCGTTGGGACTTCATTCGTCTGTGGCGCGGCGGGCTATCGGAATGCTCAAAAGGGTTTCTGTCAGCGATGCGATTGTGTTTGCCGGAGGTGTGGCAAAAAATCCGTGTATGGTTCGGCTTCTGAAGACCATGCTGAATCAGGAAATTTTAATTCCTCCCGAACCTCAGTTTGTCGGCGCGTTGGGCGCGGCGCTGCTTTCGGAATAAGATTTTTCTTTATTCTTCTTGTATTCAAAGCCTTTTAAATCCTCAATTCCAGCCGGAGCGCATCTGAGATTACACAATATTTGACTAAAGAACCGGATGATGATATACATAATGAAAACAATTAATTTTATTTTCCCACCGGATTTTCTTATCGCCAAATACACCGAAAATATAACGGAGGCAGTCTATGAAAAGATGGATCGTTTGTGTTATCATTATTTTGGCATTTACCACTCCTGCAATGGCAAAAGAACCGCTCATCCCCCTGACCATTCAATTCGACTGGTTCACCAATGTTCAGTTCGCCGGGATACTGGTCGCAAAAGATCGGGGCTGGTACGAAGACGCAGGGATTGATCTGACCATTAGGGGGTGGCAAAAGGGGATTTCGCCGGTTGAAGAAGTTGTTTCGGGAAAAGCGCAGATCGGAACCGATGAAGGCACGGTATTGATCGAAGCTGCGGCTCAGGGAAAGAAATTGAAAGCTATCGGTACTCAGTTTCAGAAATCGCCGATGTGCCTGACCAGCAAAAAGGACAAAAATATCGCATCTCCCAAAGACCTGATCGGAAAAAAAGTCGGGGTCAGTATGCCCAAAACTGTCCTGATGACCAAAGTCGTACTTGCCAGTCAGGGCATCGGCTACGATCAGATTGTTCCGGTGCAGACCGGCGGTGATCTGAAACTGCTGATGGATGACGAAGTAATTGCATTTGCAGGGTTTATGAACAATCAGCCCCTGATTATGGAGGAAAAAGGATATCCGGTAACTTATCTTGCCGCATTCAGGCATGGCTACGATTTTTATTCCGGCGTATATTTCACAACAGAGGAAACGGTTCGGAATCAGCCGGATATCCTGCGGAAATTCATCGCTGTTACTCTTCGCGGATGGCAGGAGGCATTCAAAGACATTCCTGCCACAGCCCGACTGGTTCTCGACAAATATTATCCCGATAAAAACACTTCGGTCAGACAGCAGATCAGAAGTCTGGAAATTTTTAAAAATCTGATGACAATGGGCGTGGGAGAATCTCTGATCGGTTTTATGGAAGAGCAGGCATGGAAAAAAGGCATTGATACGCTTCATCAGCTTGGGCAGATTCAGCGCAAACCCTCTGCGAGTGATATTTTTACTCTGGAATTTCTCAAACAATGAGGCTTTTTTCGAATCACGGTATCATCGCAAAAGTGCTGGCAATCAATGCTTTGATATTGTTCTTATTTGCGCTGACCATTCTGATCCTGTTTCTGTCGTTTCAGAGCATTGAGCATTTTATCGGCATAACTGTCCGTCAAAGTGTCAGCCAAGTGGTTGAAAATGCCAGTACCGGCAGAGAACTCAGCCGCATTCTTTCCGAAATCTATCGGATAAAAAATCTGATATCGGATGAGGAAGTCCGGTTGACTGCCGAAAGCAGCCGTCTGATACAGGAGAGTGAAGTACTTGTAAAATCAGCCAAAAACCGAGAGATTCGGGAAATTTTCGATGAGTTTGTCCGAAATGAAAAATCTGTTTTCGAGCAAAGTGGGAAAGTTCGCAAACGATGGCAGGAAAGCTCCGCAGTGAATCAGAAGATTCTCTCGGAAATCTCAGGCTTGTCGGATATTATATCGAAAGCGTCTCTTTCCGTAATGATGCAGGGCGGAAATACAGGAGAACTCGAAAGATCGATTTCGGATATTCCCTGGTTCAAAGAAAAAATGCTTCGGATACAGATTCTTTCGGAAAAGCTGATAGAGGAAAATCTTCGTTCCGCAACAAGCGAAAGTCGGACAGATGAACAAATCAGATTGATTCTGACTTTGTTCGACGAGTCGGAAGTACGCTTCAGCTCTCTTCTGAAATCCGAGTCGGATATTGCTGCTTTTGGAAAACAACTTATTGAAATATTAAGGCAATACCGTGAAATTGTTTCCGGCTACCGCCATGATCTGCCCGAATTGCAGACCTGCTTGGCAGCTATGAATGCTTCTGTGAAACAAATAACCGGATTGATGAAAAAAATCGATGCTCAGGTGTCAGAATCGACCCTCACGATTCAGCAGTCAGTTTATCAGAAACTTCATACTTTCAAAGCAATCCTGCTGATCATCGGAGGTTCGATTTTTCTTATCCTGCTGTTTTTTTCATATCAGACAGTTATGATGCTGCATCCTATCAGAAACATGATCGAAGGGCTTTCCGAAAATTACAGAAATGTTTCGGATGCTTCTCATCAGTTCTTGTCAGTCAGCCATCTGATGGCGCAAAGTGCTTCGATAAACGCAGCATCCGCCGAACAGGCATCCGCATCACTTGAGCAAATATCTGCCATAACCAGACTGAATGCAGACAAAGCCGAACAGTCGGATATTCTGATGAAAAAAGCAGTGAACGCTTTTGAAAAAGCAGAATTTTCCATGAATGCTCTGACAGATTCAATGACTGCGATTTTCCGAGCGGGAAATGATACCCTGCATATCATTAGGACTATCGATGAGATTGCATTTCAGACCAATCTTCTCTCCCTGAATGCTGCTATTGAAGCTGCACGAGCCGGTGAGAGTGGAAGCGGTTTCTCAGTGGTTGCCGATGAAGTCAGAACTCTGGCAGGTCGGGCAGGAGAGTCGGCAAAAAGCAGTTCGGGGCTGATCGAAAAAACAGTGGCATCGGTCAGAGACGGTATGCTACATACCGACAGGATGAAAGAAGCTTTCAAAGATGTTTCCGCGCACTCTTCAAAGGCAGCGGATATGCTCTCGGAAATTGCCGTATCCTCGGAGGAACAGTCTGAAAGTATCGATCAGATCAGTAAGGCAATTATGCACATGGAGCAGTTGGTTCAGCAGAACGCTGCCAATGCTCAACAGTCCGCATCTGCTTCCGAAACCCTGAACGCGCAGGCAATACAGATCAGAAACTATGTCGGACAACTCGGGAAGATATTCGGGATAAAAACAGAAGATCGGATCAATTGACAATAAAGGTGTTTTTTGTTAATTTGCGATGTCGGATATATTTGATTTAACAATTTGAAAAAAAGGAGATTTTCAATGAAAAAACTGTTTGTGTTGCTGTTGCTGTTTGCTGCCAGCATATCGCCGGTATCCGCAGGAGAACCTCTGATTACGGGACAGGCTCCTGCCGGACAGAATGTGAAGGATATTGTCAATATTGTTCAGCAGTTTATGCTCGCTTCGATGGCAAGCGACAAAGCAACTACAGATCGCTATCTTGCACCAAATGCCGAAATCACCTTTACCGGCGGGCGTAAATTTGCCAAGCCGGAAGAAATCGGAAAATTCAATTCCGGGCGATACAAGTGGGTGAAAAAAGCGATTGACCGCTGGGATGTTACTTATGAAGGCAAAGAACTGATCGTCTATAGTCTCGGTACTCTTTACGGAGAATGGCCCGACGGCACTCCGTTCAAGGGCAATCGTTATATTGACCGCTTTGTCATTGTTGACGGCAAAATCACCAAAATGGATGTGTGGAATGACAGCGCCGAAATGTTGATGCTGAAAGCAGGGCTTGTCAAAGAATAAGTGCTATGATTTTTCGGGGTAAGAAAGTATGAACTTTCTTATTCCCCGATCTGTATCCCCTTTGAATCATCGTGATTATCAACCATATATCTCTG
>CAZMDM010000109.1:0-6311 GCA_964564775.1 uncultured Desulfonema sp.
AACAAGCCTGTTATGCAAGATAACCTATTGAAAATACATGATCCGGCGATTTAAAATGCAAAACACAAAAATAGCATATAAACAATATGTTATGAAAAAGTGTCCGAACCATTGGTTAGTAAGACCTATACAAAAAAGCCACGTTCGAATAGCCATAGCCGCTATACATTTTTACGACAATATAGAAAGTTCCATTCCATCTTGGAGTAACTTCCACTACCGGAAGCGCATCACTCTTCTGGTCCTGAGCAACTATGTTCTCATTTTCATCATATACTTGGATGTCCAAGTCCTCGACCGTATTATCACCAGCACCAACAATAAGATATTTGTTTCCGGCGAAAAGCGTGGTAGTAACCACATAGTAACTCCCCTCATTCAGACGACGTCCCCACGCCTGACTTCTGTTACCCCATCCTTCACTTCTTGCAAGCCGTGCTGCTGCATTGAGTTTGGCTAACGAAGTTGCGTCATCTGCTATCGCATCAATGGAAATTACCAGCAAAGAAAAAACAATACAAACAGCGATTACCGTTTTGTTTCTTTTCAGATACGCTTGCATGTTATCCCCCTTTCAATTCGATTTGAGCTGATCTTTGAATTGCCCTTCAAGAGCTTTGGCAATATTCTCAACATCTTGTTTGGTGAACTTATCTTCAGGCTTCTTTACAATGGGACCGATGGTTTCAAGCGATTTCAAAAGAGATTTCACTTCTTCGGAATTCTTGAAAGAATCAGCAGCTTTTTCTCCTGTAAAGAAATTGACAATATAATCAACAATGCCGCCATATCTGAACATTCCCAGTTCTTTCTGATCCGGCTTGTCTTTTTTGGCTACTGAACTGGCGCCCATATACATGAGTCTGAAAAATCCGCCTGAGAAACCGAGCATCCCTCTGCTGACCATATCCTTGTCAGAATCTTTCCACATCTCGGGAAATACTTCCTGGGCAAGATTATCCAGTTCTGTTCGCAGTTTTTCTCCTGCAAGACTTCCGCCATCGACTTTCTTGCTGATCTCTTCTATCTTCTCTTTGATCGTTTTTGGCGGATTGAGAATATTCAGAACCTTCTTCTGGTCGTTCAAAAATCCTTTTGGAACACCTCCTTCTTTACTGACAATCAGATAGCCTATTTCTGCAAAGGCTCTGCCAGCCTGAAACACCTTGCATGTATCCGTCTTGCATTTTTCCGGTTCTTCGACACTCACGGTTCTGTCGAATCTTTCTTCAAATCCTTTGGTGATTCCCAAACTTTTTGCACTGTTGAAAACCTCGTTGATAATAGGCAGTTCGAATCCGATTTTCTCACCTTTGGAAAGATCAACTTTCGGTTTATCTTCACCGATAGCAAAGCCGCTTCCCAGCAGCATAATGAAGCAACACGTCAAAGCAATTACCATCTTCTGTTTCATCTGAAACCTCCGTTTTTTAATCAAAGTTCATACTTCGAAAACAACAGGCATCCCTTACTTTCTACAAATTCTCGGAATCAAATTTTTCCACCTCCCTATCTCATATAGCACGCTAAGAATTATCAGCATCATAATCGGAATTATGCAGAGCCTGATCCATACGGATTTTGTGTTCGGCGGTCTGAATAACCTGATTTTATAATCCATTTTAACTATCCGCTCCCAGAGTTCGCGATCATAATCGTTGAATCTGAAATCCCGCTTCAACAGAATTTTGATTTTCTTTTTCAAAGAATCATCTTTCACTTCTTCATCAATAGTTTGAGATGCTTCTATTAAGAGGGAGTGCTTTTCGGAAGATACGATCAATTCGTCACCATCATTGTTAACCCACTTCAGATCATACTCAAAAAGCAATACCGCCGCTTCAAATCCCCATCGGCTGACCATTGTCTGAGAAAACCCATAGACAATATCACTCCTATATAATGGCTGAATCCGACTTCCACCGAAAAGTATCTGCAATATGATAATAAACGGGAGAATAGCTTTTGCTGCCGAAGAGGATGGAATAAAGAATGATATGACCATTGCCATTGCAACTGAGGCAACGGAAGTCAGCCAGAGCAGAATTATGAATTTCATCAGTAAGATCACTGCGAATTTTGATAAAAACGGATCCGCTGAGTGATGCATAAAATTCGGAATCACTATGAATTCAGTATGAAAAAAAATTGCAAACAGAAGCACCTGTCCGAAAGTGATAATTGACAAAGCTGTAAAACGGGAAATAATAAACGCCGGATTACTCAGAAAAGTAAGAGACTCCTGATTATAGAATATTTTTGAACTCGGAATTTCAGAAATCGCCTTGTCAAATCCGAACCATACCGCAGCAATAACAGCCAGAAAAATAATTATATCAGGCGCGGTGTATCGTCGTAAAGGTTGGAAGAAATCTGATAAAGCTTTAATCTCAAGGGTGCTGAACACCAAAAAGAACGCCAACGCCATCAGCGGCGCCTGCCCCAGTGTGATTGCCACATCTGCTTTATCACGGAAGAAAGTCAGAAGTCTGCGGTGTGTCAGATAGAAAATCTGTTTCAGGAAAGATTTGGGTAAAGAAACAACGCTGGCTTTCGGAGATGTACCGGACTCCGGTTTTTCGGATTTCAGCCTGCTCTCGATGCAGTCTCGGTAATATGCGGATTTCCGATATAATTCATGCCAGTCCTTGGGCGAAGTTTTGCGCCCGGATTTTTCGTGGGGGGGTAACATATTGTTTTTAAATGATTTATTTTGTTCAGCTTTTTCGAGTTCTTTCAGGATATCCGCGTCTGATTTTTCTTTTTCAAGAACATCGAAGATCAGTTTCGGAGATTTGTGTGGAGAATAATGCTCGCGGGAAAAATATTTCATCGCCTCTTTTGCAGGTCCGTAATATGCGATATATCCGCCTTTGTCATACACCAGCAGCATATCCATATAATCCAGCGTCTCGATATCCGGCGTATGGATGGTCAGCAGGACGATTTTGCCGCTATCCGCGATATTCCGCAGATGCCGGACAATATTATTGGTATCATAAGCTGAAAGTCCTGAACAGACCTCGTCTGCCAGAATAAAATCCGGCTCCCATACCAGTTCGTTGGCTAAATTGACTCTTTTTTTCTGACCCCCGGAAATGTTGGCAACCCGGCGTTCCCGGCAATCTTCCAGAGAAAGCTGGCGGATGACCTGATCCGCTCTGTTCCGAACTGCTTCCTCGGTCCAATCCGAAGGCAGGCGGAATCGTGCTGCGGAAACGATATTTTCCTCAACAGTCAGATCGTCATACACAATATCATTTTGGCAGACAAAGCCGATTTCCCGGAGAAGCTGTTTATTTGCGGAAACATTCTGAGCATTTATAAGAATATCTCCGCTGGTTATCGGTTCGATGCCCCGAATGGCTTTGAGCAGAATGGATTTTCCCGCACCGCTGGGTCCGACTATTCCGACCAGTTCTTTGGATCGGATACTCAGCGAGACATAATTTGCCAAGTCTTTACCGTATTTATGCACATAGATACTCGAAAGATCGAGTCTGTTATCGGTAAAGGGAATAGCGTTCAATCTGTCATCCTGCCGGTTCAACTGATACGGACCCACTTTCAGGCTCTTGTCTTTTTCCCACAAAATGGGCTTTCTGCTGCCATGAGCCGGATAAACGAACCAGTTGTCGCCCTTTCGTTCCAGATCAAACGATTTCCACGCCACACGCGGTGAAGGCAAAAAAATAGGACATTCATCGGAAGCACCGGCTGAATAAATCTGACCGGATTCTATTCTGTCCGGCCGCACTCTGGCTTCAGATTTCTTTCCGGTTTCGATACTTATCTTCCCGGCATCTTTCAGATCTTTGATGGAGAAATGAGTTTTTCCGACAATATCGATGCGGGTGTTTCCGGCAACACGCGCCATCACGACCTTTTCTCTGTTCACAACAATATCATCTGTGTTACCGATATTTTTCAGCAGATATTCGCCGTTGCGGAGACTGACTACCTGTAAGTGAGTGGTATAAGACGATGAATCATCAGCATCCGACAACAGCCGGATACCTTGGGACGAGCTTCCGATCATAAAGCGATAAGGGTCTGACATTTGCCACCTCGTTTATCGTGAAACCGGGATTGTGAGTCGTAAGACTCTTTATAAATCACAAAAAATCTGTTTTGGCAATAGATTTTTGATAATTTGCCAGAGTTATTCGGAGGATGGTGAAATAGATACATAATATTGAATTTTAAAAACAATCGTAGCGAGCGATAAATCGGCTTAAAAACTTTCGCGTCCCCGTATCCGTGCAACAAACTCTTGGCGATTCCGCCGGAAAACTGATATAGTCAGTAAATTCATACAATGGGAAGTGAGGAAGTGAACGACAATCTGAAAGTACTGGTTGTGGATGATATGGTAACGCAGCGGCATATTCTGAGCAAAGCAATGTCCGATGTTCAGGGAATCGAACTGATCGGAACAGCGCCCAATGGCAAGATTGCGTTGGCAAAAATCGGAATCAGGCAACCCGATCTCGTATTGATGGATATGTTCATGCCGGACATGGACGGCTTGGAAACCTTAACGCAGATCAAGACCAAATATCCGAACATAGAAGTGATTATGCTGACTGCCATCAATCATCAGATGGCGGAGTTGACCATCAAAGCTCTGGATGCCGGCGCGTTGGATTTTATTCTGAAGCCGGTCGGAAAGTCGGCTGAGGAAAGCACAAGTCAGCTTCGTTCCGAGCTTCTGCGGCTGATCTCGCTTGCCAGAGCCAGAAAATATGCCCGTCAGATACGGGGGATTTCTGCAAACAGCACAGGGCATTCTCCGAGTGCCAAACCCTCTGTTTCCGAATGCACTCCGTTTCAGGCAAGCGGACGCAGAATTCCCAGAATCGATGTGGTTGTCATCGGTGTATCTACCGGCGGTCCCGGAGCGCTTCAGGAAATCATTCCGAAACTGCCGCATGATTTTCCCGTGCCGATTCTGGTGGTTCAGCACATGCCGCCGATGTTCACCGCATCTTTGGCATCCAGACTCAATCACTTTTCGAAAATCCGGGTTGTGGAAGGACAGGAAGGCGATAAAATCGAAAAAGGCGTGATGTATATTGCCCCCGGGGGACGACATCTGGTGGTTAGGAAAGACCCTTTGGGAATGAAAACCATCGGAATCGTGAATTCTCCGCCGGTACATAGCTGCCGCCCTTCCGCGGATGTGCTGTTTCGTTCAGTCGCAATGATTTATGGCGGAAGAACTTTGTCTGTGGTACTGACCGGCATGGGCATTGATGGGACTTCCGGGGTTGCGGCAATCCGGCGCAAAGGCGGATATTCGATTGTGCAGGATGCCAAAAGCAGCGTGATCTGGGGAATGCCTGGTTCGGTCGTGGACGCGGGAGAAGCCGATGAGATCATCTCTTTGGACTGTATGGCATCCAAAATCACGGAAATCGCCATCGGAGGCAACGCGTGCTGAAAATTACCGAACCCGAATATATCCTGATGAAAAAATACATCGAAGATCAATGCGGGATTCATCTGCGGGAAAACAAGGAATATCTGATCGAATCCCGGCTTGCGGATCTGGTAACGGAAACTGGATGCAGGTCATTTCAGGAATTTCACTATCTGGCACGAACAGACAGCAGCGGAAAACTCAGAGACCGGATCGTGGATGCGATCACCACCAATGAAACCTCATGGTTCAGAGATAAAAGTATTTGGGAATATATTCGGGAAATTGCAATTCCATCTTTACTGGAAAAAGCAATGAGTTTCGGAAAAGTCAGGATCTGGTCGGCAGCCGTTTCCACAGGACAGGAAATCTATTCTCTGCTGATGCTTCTGGATGAAGCGGCAACAGATCGCGGAATGATGTCTTTACTGGATAAAACAGAGCTGATCGCCAGCGATGTATCCGATTCCGTGCTGATGGCAGCAACAGCAGCACGCTATGATACGATTGCAATCAATCGGGGTTTGCCGGATGATAAACGCGAGCTGTATTTTATCCGACAGGGGCAATTCTGGCAGTTCGATCCCTATCTCAGAACCCGGGTGCAGTTCAAAAAATTCAATCTCAAAGACAGTTTTTCCTCATTTCCTCAGTTTGACCTGATCTTATGCCGCTATGTTTCGATATATTTTTCGGATACATTCAAGCGCGAATTGTTTGCAAAACTGGCATCCGTCCTGAAACCCAAAGGCATTCTGCTTCTGGGCGCGACAGAATCTCTGCGGGAATTTTCAACCGAGTTCGATATTTCATATTATAAAACCGCAGTGATCAACACCAAGCTGTGAAGAAAAGGCTTTATGATGAAAATTTTGCTGATCTATCCGTA
>CAZMDM010000110.1:0-5315 GCA_964564775.1 uncultured Desulfonema sp.
GTTCATGGCATGGATTTTAACACTTCGGAATAAAGCAGTCTGCACCGCTTTCCTGCTGATCTTTATCAGCGGATGTTCATGGGTTCCGTTCTGGGAAAAACCTTTCGAGCCGTCATTTGCAGACCTGAGCGAGATTGAAAAAAAGCTGTATGACGAATTTCGCAGGTGGCAAGGAACGCCATATCTTCACGGAGGGAACAGCTCAAAGGGAATTGACTGCTCCGGTTTTGTGATCAAAATATACCGGAAGGTATTCGGTATCCTTCTTCCCCGGGATACGATTCAGCAGGCAACACTGGGAATATCCGTTTCCAAAGATCAGCTTCGGGTGGGCGATCTGCTTTTCTTTTCGCAATATTCAAAAAAAATCAACCACGTGGGAATTTATCTGAAAGACGGCAAATTTATCCACGCATCAACATCCAAGGGAGTCATTCTTTCACGCCTTGATCTTGCATATTGGCAGAAAGCATACCATACTGCCCGCCGGATCATCGAGCCGTAAAAACGTTAAAAGTGCAGAGGAAAGGGAACTCTGCACTTATCAGGAGGAGGTTACGGGGGATGTAACGCTCGTTGCTAATTTTTACGGAATTTTCTGAACCCTGCCAAACCGATCATACCGATTCCCATCAGCATCAGAGTTGCCGGTTCGGGAGTTCCGGCAGGATCACCCACCGGAGCATCGTACAGGCGCATAATGAAATCCTGTTTTGTACTGCTCAGGCTGATTCTGTACATATAATCCAAATCTTTGGCACTGAAATTCTGTTGCAGATTGGCAAGCATCGTGTTTGCCAATGTCCATGTGGCATTGCTGTCAGTAAGCGACTTTCCATTCAGACTCGTTATGAAGTAATCTCCGCTTTTCAGATTATAGGGATGGTCATAATCCACAATCACTTCCCAAATCGCCACCTGAAGAGCTGCTACAGTGGTTGGGTCTTTCTTGTAATAGTTTTCAAACAGCCATGCAGCCTGCAAGCCGCCGTTCACTTTGCTCGGAGCTACCAGATCAACTCCCAGAGTGCCGCCTATCTGTGCATACTGAAACGGGTCGACACAGAACGCTGTGAACCAATCGCCATCATTCACTGCAGGAGTTGTTACCGTAAGATTGTTTTCCACGACATGGGTGCTGAAATTGACAGCGATTCCGTTGTAGGTTCCTTTCACACCGGCATCATTATAGTATGTCATGGATACATTCTGACCGTCCGCTGCGCTATATTTGGTATCTTTTAAAAAATCGTCATACACGGTACCTGCCAATGCTAGTGTAGGTACTGATAAAAAAGCTGCCACAACCATTGCCATCACGATGTTCATTAAATTTCTTTTCATAATGAAGTCTCCTTATTTTCGGGGTTTTCAGAGATATTGTCATCTCTGTTGCCAAAATACTATTGCATCTTTCATGCCAACTTTGTAAAAAATATTTTTATACTTAAATTTAAATATCTTATAAATTCGATATAATTTTTTGAATATTCTGAAACAACAAAATTTGGAGATCAAATCTTCACTTTTTGGAATAGTATAATATAATTTAATAGTTTTGGCGAGCGGATGTGAAAATTTTTTAAGCCATTGCTTTTTTGAATAAAATTAAATCTACAAAAAATGAAGATTATAAAAAATAAAAAAGGAGAAGCCCTATTTCAAGAGCTTCTCCTTTGAATTTTAAATAGTTACTTAGCCCAACATTGCTTTGTGGGTTTTGATCTCTACTTTTTCGGTCAGACCGGCATAGTATTCTTTGAGAATTTCCAGAACTTCGGGACGTCCGAAATGGTCGGGAATCGGAGCGCCTTCGGAAAGTCCTTTACGCAGTGCGGTACCGGACAGAATAACACGGTCTGCTTTGCCGTGGGGGCAGGTTCTCAGAGAAGCCATACCATCACACTTGTGGCAATAGAATGTCCAGTCAATCTTCAACGGAGTGCAGAGCAGGGCTTTTCCGGCAGCAAGATTTTTGGGAATCTTGTCGAAAATGGTCTGGGCTTCGAACATACCGTAGAAATCGCCGACGCCTGCATGGTCTCGGCCGATGATCATGCGGGAGCATCCGTAGTTCTGACGGAAAGTGGCATGAAGCAATGCTTCTCTGGGACCGGCATAGCGCATATCCAGAGGATAGCCGCCCTGAAGCACTTTGTCTTCGATGAAATAATTTTTCACCAGAACATCAATACACTTTACGCGCCATTCGGCAGGAATATCACCGGGTTTCAGGTTGCCGACCAGAGAGTGAATGAATACGCCATCGCATACTTCCACAGCGATCTTTGCCAGATATTCATGGGAGCGGTGCATGGGGTTGCGAAGCTGCAATGCTGCAATTTCTTTCCAACCTCTTTCCTCGAAAATCTTGCGGGATTCGGCAGGTCTCATATAAATCCCTTTGTATTTGACCGGATATTCGCCTTCGCTCAATACTTTGACGGGACCTGCAATGTTGACCTCTTTCTGCCCCATAACCATCTGGACGCCCGGATGATCGTTTTTCGCGATTTTCCAGAATTCTTCGGCGGTTTTCGTGCCTTCTCCCATAAAGGTCTTTTCGCATTCATACATCTTGTCGGCTTCGGTCATTTCATACTTTTCGGTAACCTTCATGGTCGCCATGATTTCGTTACCCTCAGGATCGAACAAAGCGATTTCTTCACCGATTTTGATCGCGTCGGCTTCTGCTTTGGATGCGGATAACGTTACCGGGATGGGCCAGAATGTGCCGTCAGCCAACAGAAAATTATCCAATACACCTTTCCAATCCGCTTTGGTCATGAAACCGGTCAGGGGGCTGAAACCGCCGATACCGATCATAATCAGGTCGCCCTTTTCACGGGGGGAAACGGACAGTTTCTTCAAACCCTGAGCTTTTTTCTTTTCAGCTTCCAACTCGGCGCCTTCCAGCAGGCAGCAGGTTAAGCCTTTTCCGCCATGAGGGGGAATCAGGTTCGACATTCTTCAGAATCTCCTTTCAATATCATAAGTTTATCTTATATCGTTTATACAACGATGCCATTCTGATTTTATTCTGCATGAAAATAGAATATTTAATAGGGAAAAGAAATTTTGTCAAGCACAATTCCGTAATTTTCAATACAGGCAACATTCTGAATCAGGATGCAAGGATAATGAAGGATCGTCCGAAGTCCTTCAATCTCGATTCAAAACGAGGCTTAATGTCCATTTCCGTTCCGCTCGTCAAACACTCGTCTGCTCTTTCTTTCGGTGCGGGGAAGCGAACCGTAATCCGCAATCTCGACCTGCGCCCTGACCAAAATTTTGCGCCGGATTTCCGCGGCGGTTTTTTCGGCAAGACGTGCATCATCGGACGAAGACGCATTCATCCCGCGTTCTACCCTGATAATCATCATATCCCGTCCGTCTTCCTTTTGTTTCAGATGAATCTGAAATTCGCTGCCGATGCCTTCAATTCGGCTCAGAACATGGTCAATCTGGCTCGGATAAATATTGACCGCCCGGTAAATGAACATATCATCGCTTCGCCCCATAATCCGGTCGTGTCTGGGAAGCGGAATACCGCAGGGACAAGGCGTTTCGAGAATGCGTGTCAGGTCGTGAGTGCGATACCGGATCAGGGGGCTTGCTTCTTTGCACAAGGTGGTTACCACGAGTTCTCCGGGCGTTCCCGGCGCCACGGGCTTGAGCGTATTCGGATCAATGATTTCGAATATAAAATGATCTGCCCAGAAATGAATGCCGTTGTGATATTCGCAATCCAAGCCGGTTCCGGGTCCGTAAAGCTCGGTCAGTCCGTAAATGTCGAAAATATGTTCGACATTCATCAGTTCTTTAATGCGCTTTCTCATGGCATCGCTGTGGCGTTCCGCGCCCATGATGATTTTTTTGACTCTGATCTTGGACAAAAGATTGCGCTTGTGGATTTCTTCAGCCATCAGAAGTGCCATAGATGCTGTGGCGCAGAATACGGTGGTTTCCATATCCACCAGCATATCGCAGTGCATGTCCGCATTGGCGGGTCCCAAAGGCACGGACATCGCGCCGAATCGCTCGCATCCTGCCTGAAAGCCTGCGCCCGCAGTCCATAATCCGTAACCCACTGCAATCTGAACCCGATCATTGCGGCTGAGTCCCGCAAGCTCGTAGCAGCGCGCAAAGAGATTTGCCCAAGTATCAATGTCTTTCTGAGTATAGCACAGAACTTTGCGTTTTCCCGTTGTGCCGGAAGACGCATGAATGCGGACAATCTGCTCGAATGGTACGGATCGCAGCGGAAACGGATAGCCGTTTTGCAAATCTTCCTTATCCGTGAACGGCAGGCGTTCCAAATCCGCAAGCGAGCGGATATCTTCGGGGCGGATGCCTGCATTGTCCAGTTTCTCCCGGTAAAACAAGGAGTTGTTATACGCGTGAGCCACCGTCCATTGAAGCCCGTTCAACTGAATATGTTCGAGTTTTTCCGGTGTAAGGTCTTTGGGAATGAATTTCATGCCACACTCCCTGAATGCAGTGCGTGTAAGGACTCCTCTAAAAACGAGGTTTTGTGTGCAAAACGCTTCTGCAATGTATTTCTGATATCTTCTATGGTACAGAACAATTTTTCTTTGGCAAGGGCAAATCCCAGCACGATCAGGTTCACGGATTTTGGATTTCCGATGTTCTGTGCAATCTGATCCGCATTGACCGAGTGCAACGTGCAAGATGCAAAATGCAAAGTGTCGGAACTGTTGATGGCTATCCAGCCGTTTTCTTTGACATAAGCACCGTACTGTGCCAGATTTTCCGCTTTGAGAGCGATCAGTCCGTCTGCATGAGACGGACGAATGAGGGGACTTGAAAAATCACCGACCTTGAGATGGGAAATCACGGTTCCCCCGCGCTGTGCCATGCCGTGTGTTTCGGAAGTGAATACCGATAAGCCTTTGTCAATGGCTGTTTCTGCCAACAGCCCGGTAATAAACAGCACACCCTGACCGCCCACGCCGCTGATCACGATCTGCTGCCGAATATTTTGGTTCATAAGATGCTTTCCCTTTGCAAAAAAATATTTGTGAACATAACTTATTCCGGGATCGGAATCAATACGGATTTGAAATCCTCAAGCATGATTTTGCAGGATTTCGAGGCATATTTCTTTCAGGTCTTGATTATAAAGCGATTTTGAATTATCATTCTTATCCGTAACGTATAGAAAAGGAGTTTGATGGTGGACAAATATCGAAAAAAACAACAAGGCTTTAGCCTTATCGAATTATTGATTGTGATGGTGATTTTGTGGCTTGTGTCAGCACTGGTGGGACCCAGAATGTTCGGAAAAGTAGTAT
>CAZMDM010000111.1:0-14091 GCA_964564775.1 uncultured Desulfonema sp.
GTGGTGCAGACAACGAATATTCCGTTTTCCGTGGATAAAAAGCAGATTATTCTGGCAGATGATGTGCTGTTCACCGGAAGAACGGTGCGTGCGGCATTGGATGCGCTGACGGATTTTGGCAGACCGGATCGGATCGAACTAGCGGTGCTGGCAGATCGCGGACATCGGGAACTGCCGATTCAAGCGGATTATGTCGGCAAATTCATCGAAACCCGCAAGTCGGAAAGGATCAACGTGCGATTTCGGGAACATGACGGCAAAGATGAAGTGGTAATCGAGGAATAGCTATGAACCCGGAACATCAGAAAAAATCGCTTCATCATTTGAAAATCGCCATTGTTTCGATGTCCGATACCCGAAGTCTTTCGGAAGACAAAAGCGGACTTCGGATTGCACAACAGGCAAAAAATTCGGGGCATGAGATTGTCTTTCATGCAGTGATCCCGGATGATCGGGATCGGATTGTTGAGACCGTTAGGGAAGTTATCCGGAAATATTCGCCTCATGCTTTGTTGATGACCGGCGGAACGGGCGTCAGTCCCAAGGATCTGACGATTGAAGCTGTAAGACCTTTGTTTGACAAGGAACTGACTGCTTTCGCAACCTTATTTGCCGAGTTGAGCTTTCAGGAAATCGGCGCTTCCGCGCTCTTATCCCGCGCCACAGCCGGGATTATCGGGAAAACAATCGTATTCTGTATGCCCGGAAGTCTCAACGCCTGCCAATTGGCATGTAACAAGCTGATTTTTCCGGAACTGGGGCATATTGCCGGACATATTGCGGAAGTCTGAAGAAATCAACCGCGATCGGAAGATGCAGCCCGATCATCTGTTTCCGGCAGAGCTTTCACATTGCCTCTGCCTTCGTCCATAAACGCTGTGGGATTGGTCTCGCGGATATATCGCTGAATGCCTTGCACAATTCCTTCGCACAGCCAATCCTGATATGCAGGGTTATTCAGCCTTTCGCATTCCCGCTTGTTGCTGATAAAAGAGGTTTCGATCAGAATCGAAGGCATCTGAGCGCCCATCAGCACATAAAACGGTGCCTGCTTGACTCCTTTGTTTTTGACAGCGATATACCGCGCTCCCAACTGACGATATACAGATTGCTGGACATAGCCCGCGAGCTTTCCGGATTCGTTGATTTTGGAATTCTGCATCAGGTCATGCAGAATGGTCTGAAGATCGCTGATATTTTTTCGGGAGGTCGCATTTTCACGGGCAGCCACCAGAATTGCATCATCATCGGTTGCCAGATTCAGAAAATAGGTTTCGATGCCGTAAGCGTTGTGATTCTGAGTAGAATTGGTATGGATCGAGATAAACAGATCCGCATTTTTGGCATTGGCAATTGCGGTGCGTTCTTCAAGACTGAGTCCCCGATCTGTGGTTCGGGTCAGAAATACCTCGCAATCCAAGCGTGTTCGGATTTTCTGCGCCAGTTTTTTGGCAATCGCCAGCGTGATATTTTTTTCATACACGCTTTTGTAATATCCGACCGCACCGACATCTTTTCCGCCGTGTCCCGGATCAATCACAATGCGTCTGACTCCCAAAGCCAACTGCTTTGCCAGATCATTGATCATTTTTTTGGAAGATCGGAAATGAGAACTCTCTGATTTCGGAGGATCGGTTTCCGGTGTTTTGATCCCATTCGAAGGTGCTGTCTCGCGGGCATCTTTTCCCCACACATCGATAATGGTTTTGAATGGGCTTCTGAGCGAAAAAATTTTATAGGTCTTGAACGATTTGATATCAATAACCACGCGGACAGAATCCGGCGTGATCTGGGAAGGCTTGGCATCTGTCAGAAGATCGTCATTGATCGGGATAACTCCTTTCAGCTTATCGTTCAATCTGCTGTTGTCAAAATCGATATGCAGTTGAAGCGGTTTGTCTGATGAACCCCCATCCCCCACGAGCTTATGACGATAATTCGCGTCATTGTCCAGATCGATTACGATGCGGGTATAACTCGGATTTGACCAGAAACGGATTCCCTGCACAACGGTTTTCTGTATGGCGGACGGTTTACCCGTATCCGCAGTTTTTTCCAAGTCCGCGGATGGCTTTAGCGTATTTTTCGACAAAGCGATTTTGCTTTTCAATTCTTTGAGTACCTGTTCTCTGCTTTTTGCCGGTGCTGCCATCTTATCGGATTTGGGAGCGGGAGGCGTTTCATTGCCGGATAAACTTTTCAGGGCATTTTCGGCTTTTTTGCGATACTCTCCGCGCGGAAATGTTTTGATAACTCGCTCGAATATAGCCGTAGCTTCCCGTTTGTCCGAAGGCTTGTATGAGAACTTGTAGAGCTTCTGATAAATTTCGCCGGTGATGTACAGCGCTGCGGCAGCGTTTTTACCGGACGGATTTTTGCTGTAAATTGTATGGAATTTATCAACATAAAATAGCCATTTATCTCGGTATTTTATTTTTTCGGGATTTTCAAGAAATCTCTGGTATGCTGACAAAGTTTTCTGATACGGATCTTCTGCCGCAAGTGCCGAATCTTTCCAAGACAGGACAGATAGCGATAAGAAGGCTATCAGGGTGATATAAAACAAATTTTTCGGATTCATCATGTATAAACCGCATTCAATCGTAATCGGAAACTTCATAATTTCATATCGTAGTATAAAGCAGAACAACCGTCAAGAAAACATTCGCCGGTTCGGAGTATCCGGCGTGCGGGAGAGATGATTCCGTAAAAATCATTGACAGAATTTATATTACAACATATTATGATGATTAGATAATTAAAATTGGAAAGACAGAAATACGGAAGAATATGTATTTGATGAAGACATCGCATAGCAAGGTATGCTATATGCTGTTTTCGCGCATGATGTTCTGAAGACAGCAAAGCAGCGATGTCAGTAACCTGCAACCCATTGAATTGTATAGGAAATCCAAATGGAACTCATTGACCAGCATACCAAAGCGATTATGGAAGGATGCAAAGAGCGGGCGCGTGATGCGGGCTTGCGCTTTCAGGATGAAAGTCTGGAATACATTGTTACCAACCGCGATCTGCTGGAGTTATCTCCCAAAATCATGATTCCGACCTTGTACGACTACTGGGTACATGATGTGGAAGTACTGAAAGAAAAAGGCAAATACGAGCTGTATCCTGGCAATCCGTATGAAACGGTGATCAATACCCGCCCGGCTATTTCGTTTTACAATGACAACAACCCGGACTGGCTCAATGTGATGATTTTTTATCATGTGATCGGTCATATTGATTTTTTTCAGAACAATCTATATTTCCGCCATACTTGGGACTATGATTTTACCGGCGAAGCATTGTCGGACAAACGCATGATTTCACGACTTCGCTCCGAAAAAGGGCGGTGGGTGGATTATGTGATCGAGTTTGCCAGAGGCATTGACAATCTGGTCAGTTATCACGATGAGCTTTCCAAGCTGTATTATTCCGAAGATAAAGGTTATTCCAAACGTCTGGACTTTTATTTCGATGTATTTCTGCAAACCCACAAAAACGTGAAAGTCAGTGACTATGTCAAAGAACTGGGACGATATAATGATTGTGTCCGTCAATACGGAGAACAGACTGGAGAAGTTACGTTTTTTACGGAAGTGGATCGGCAGCATCCTGAGTTCAATGCGATTTTCAAAAAAAGTCTTGAAAAAAAACCGGAACGCAAAATTGATCTGCTGAGTTATCTTACGGAGCATTCCGCGTTTTTGAACAAAGAAGAAAACCGCTGGATGAAACAGGTCATAGAAGTGGTTCGCAAAACCTCTTTGTTTTTTCAGCCTCAGATCCGAACCAAAATCATGAATGAGGGTTGGGCAAGTTATTGGCATGAAACACTTTTTTTAAAAGATGACCGGATTAAGGGGCATGAGGTGGATTTTGCCAGAGTCAATGCGGGTGTTACTGCCATGCCGCGAGTGGGTTTGAATCCGTACGCTTTGGGAATGCGTCTGTTTTATTTCATCGAGGAACTTGCGGATAAGGGCAGGTATTCATTGGATTTCAGGAAAATTTCAGATGCGCGTGAGCGGGATGAGTTTGACAAACATAGCGGAACCGGCAGGAATTTTATTTTCAGGGTACGGGAAAATTTCAGCGATTTTACCTTTATCAATACTTTCGTGGATCAGGATTTTGTTACCAAAAACAATCTGTTCGTGGTCGGGAAACGGCTCAATCAGGCTCGTCAGGTCTGGGAGTATTATGTCAAAAGCCGAAAAGCCGAAGATTATCGGAAAATGCTCTTCGATTCGCTGTACCATCCGCCGCATATCACGGTCAATACGGAGAAAAGCAAAGACGGTACCCTATATCTGACGCATCATTTCGAGGAAAAGCCTTTGGTGCAGGAATTTATTCCCAATACCATGATGGGTATCGAATATTTGTGGAACGGACCCGTGCAGCTCGAGACCAGCGAGGTGGTCTCCATCTCCGAGCCTCCGAGAGTGCCGGGGCAGGAAGAACCTGGAGAACCGGAAGTCAAGTGGCAGAGAGTGCTTTATACTATGGAAAAACGGAAACTCACCAAAAAAACGATTTGGACCTGAAGCTATGGAAAATATTAGAAAAGCATTGGAACATCTTGATCGCAGCATGAGCGAGCGTGAGCAGCAATATACCTTGTCCTTTGAAGAATTTCTCAAACTGCTGACGGTTCAGCCGGTTACAGTTATTCGAAACGTATTCCAACTCTTTCACGACATGATCAAAAATTATGTCGGCGAAGGCAGAGACGAATATCCCGATGATCCCGAATCCATCAATTATGTCTATTATGACTGTAAAAAACTGTTTGTGGAAGGCGCGGATCATCCCTTTTTCGCAGACCGCATTTTTGCCAATCGGCTGATCAGCCATGTGGAAGACTTAAAACGCGGCGCGCAGCAGAACAAAATCTATATATTTGACGGACCTCCAGGGTGCGGCAAAAGTACCTTTCTGAACAATCTGCTGATGAAATTCGAAGAATATGCCAATACCGAAGCCGGAATGCGCTATGAAGTGCTGTGGCGTCTGGATCGCAAGATGCTGGGCAATTATCGGGAAGAAACCAGCATACCGCCGATGATTGAGCGTCTGAGTCAGTTGCTGCTCAATACCCGAGATAGCCGGGAACAGGAAGAAGGCTCTCCCGCGAACAAAGACGGCGCAACCTGCGTTCCCAATGCGTTTCTGGATGAAGAGCATTTGCCGTATCAAAATGAGATGTTTATCGAAGTTCCCTGCCCCAGCCACGATCATCCGATTCTGATGATTCCCAAAAACTATCGGCGATCCTTTCTGGACGATCTGTTTTTTAATGACGAGTTCAAGTGGAAACTGTTCACAGACAAAGAATACGAATGGGTGTTCAGAGACAACCCCTGCACAATATGCTCTTCGCTGTATGACGCGCTGCTCAGCCGTCTGAAAAGCCCCATGAAGGTGTTTCAGATGATTTACGCGCGTCCCTACCGCTTCAACCGGCGTATGGGCGAAGGCATCAGTGTGTTCAATCCGGGCGACCGCCCCATGCAGCAGATGGTTCTGACCAATCCCATGCTTCAGCGCAGAATCAATACGCAGCTCAAAGACAGCAACGAAGTCAAATATCTCTTTTCCCGATTTGCCAAAACCAACAACGGCATTTACGCGCTGATGGATATCAAATCCCATAATGTGGAGCGGCTGATCGAGTTGCACAACATCATCAGCGAAGGCGTGCATAAGGTCGAGGATATCGAGGAAAATGTCTATTCCCTGTTCATTGCCCTGATGAACCCGGAAGATAAGAAAAATATCGAAAATTTTCAATCATTTTCAGATCGTATTGAATATGTGAATGTTCCGTACATTCTTGATCTCAATACTGAAGTCGAAATTTACCGCAATATTTTCGGGCGTCATATTGACGAAAGTTTTCTGCCCAGAGTGTTGCACAATTTTGCGCGAGTGATTATTTCTTCCCGGCTCAATACCCGATCCGAAGGGCTTTTGGAATGGATCGGAGATGCCAGAAAATACAATCTGTTTTGTGATGAAAATCTGCAACTGCTTAAAATGGAAATTTATACCGGCTATATTCCGCCATGGCTTTCCGAAGAAGACCGGAAACGATTTACGGCAAAGCGCAGAAAGCGGATTATTGCCGAAGCGGAAACCGAAGGTACAAAAGGCTTTTCCGGGCGCGATTCGATCAAAATTTTCAATGATTTTTATTCTGCCTATGCCAAAGAAGACAAGCTCATCAATATGGGCATGTTGTATAATTTTTTCTTCAAATCCAAATCCTTGATGGAATCCATTCCGGAAGGTTTTCTGGATTCGCTGCTGAGATTGGATAATTACACAGTTCTTCAGGAAGTCAAAGAACCTCTGTACAATTATATTGAGGAGCAGATTTCCAAAGATATTCAAAATTATCTGTTTGCCATCAATTTCGAGCCGGGGACGGTTCAGACCTCCCAATTTACCCGCGACAAATTGGAAATCACGGAAGACTATTTCGACAGCATCGAAGATCGGCTGCTGGGTGCCAAAACCGACAAATGGCGCAAACGCGAGTTCAGAAGGGAAACTCAGAAAGAGTATGCCTCGAAAACATTGACCCAGCAGATCATGCTGGAAGGCAAAAAGATCACAGAAAGCGATCTGTATCTTGCCCTGCATGAGAGATATGTTTTCAATCTCAAAGAAAAAGTTCTGGATCCGCTTTTGGAAAACGAAAATTTCCGTCAGGCAATCAAAGATTTCGATGAGGAAGCTTTCAAAACTTATGATCAGCGAATCCGGGATGATGTAACGCTTCTGATGAACAATCTGTGCAACCGATGCCGATATACGCAACAGGGCGCAAAAGAGGTCTGTATTTATGTAATTGATAATGATCTTGCCAGAAGATTTGCAAAGTAATTGTAACCCTTCAGTATAGGAGGCAGCTATGATTCTTAAATTATGCATACCCAGGCTCCCGGCAGAAATCCTGATAATTCTGTAGGGAGCATACCGAACAATTCACCACATCTTTTGTTTTTCCACACCAAAAACCGACTCAGATCAAGGAGGGATGTTGTTATGAAAAAGCAAGTTATCAACTATGAGACTCTTCTCAGTGTAACCAAAGCGATTTCTCATTCCAAAGACCCTGAAGAAGTCGTTCTGATGACCGTGGAAAGCATAAAGACAGCTTTGGAAGTCAAAGGCTGTGTGCTGTTTCTGATCAACAAAAAAACAAATGAACTTGAGATCGCTGCTTCTTACGGACTGAGCGATGAGTATCTGAACAAAGGTCCGGTCAGTGCTGCCAAATCCATTGCCCAATCCCTTACCGATGGTCCGATAGCCATTTATGATGTCAGTGACGATCCCAGAATCCAGTACCCTGAAGCCGCCAAAAAAGAAGGAATTGCCTCCATTCTTTCTGTGCCGATTTATGTCGGAGGAAACCTGCTGGGTGCCATGCGCGTCTATACCGCAGAGCCATGGGAATTTACTTTGGACGATGTCAACTTTGTTCAGGCAATGGCTCAGATTGCAGGGGTAGTGCTGGATATGTGCAGGTATTCCAAGGGACTGAAAGACAGCATCGAAATCCTCAAAACCATGAAAGACCCGAAATTGCTGAAATCCAGAAGAAGAACACCGTATGAAGGTGTTCCGGTCAGTGTTCCGAGCAGCGGAGTTCAGAAATAATAATCCGAATCAGGCACAAGGGAATATCTTCGCCTTTGTGCCTCTTCGCAGCTCTTCGTGTGAAAGTTGTATTCGATTAAATTTCATGATGAATGATTCTTATCTTCAGTATGATCCGATATAGATTCGCTGGAAAATAAACGTTTTCAAAAAAAGTGCGGGGTAGGAGTCCTTTATTTCATGCTGGTACCGCGCATCATTTTACAGATGTGCTGATTCAGATAAAAGAGATTGCTTTTAACCAAAAAAAGTAATGGGAGAAAAGAAAACAGTATGAAACGGATTGTGTGGATGAGTATTGTAATGATCTGTCTGATGATCGGACAGGCGTATGCGCTGGACATCAGCAAAATCGAGCTCAATCAGGCATTGGGCGTTCAAAAGGACAATCATTTTAACTTTGTAGCAGGCAAAGATACAGTGGTTCGGGCATTTTTGTCAGAAGAAGTGGCTATCACTGCGGATCAGACTTGGGCAAAAGTCAGCAAAGACGGTACTCAGGTTGTGCAACTCGCGCCGAAATCCTACGATAAGCCGGTCAAAATCGTGGATTTCTTATGTCCGACATTGCAAGACTGCGGCAGTTGGGCAGCCGGAAACTACAGCTTCGAAGTCAGCGTGAACAATGTGGTTAAAAAAGAACCGGCTGACGGCAGCAGTACGACATACAAATTTCAGGAGCGGAAAGAAGTACGGGTATTGGCTCTTGCTGTAAAAGCCAATTACGGCAGCACAGTGGTTCCGGTAGCAGATGAAAAATGGAAAACCATGTGGCGATTTACCGCAAGCGTGTATCCTGTGGCAGCATCCAAATTAAAATGGGAAATGCGTGACGAACTGGACGCATCCGCAGACAAGTTCAATCTGGAAACCGAAAATGGCAGGCAGGAACTTTGGCAGGCATTGACCAATCTGATGCCTTCTACCTGCTCGGCAAATCCCAAAAGCGATGGGTGTTACGATCTGATTGTGGGATTTATTCAGGCACGTCCCAAAGGCTATCCCAACGGAACGCTTCAGGGCTATACTTACGGAAAGCCAAGCAATATCGTTGTGGCATCCGATGAAGATGCTCCGGCTACGGTGGCGCATGAAATTGCCCATGTTTATGGCATCGGCGATACTTATGATGGCGGCTCTCTGCGGTGCAGCGTCAATCCGTCCCCTGACGGTTTCAAAGGCAAGGATTGGGATACCAATAATGAAACGAGTTGTTCGGCGGGCAGAGTCGCATACCCGGAAGTCAGCGCGACAAAGATTCCGGCAGACCAGAATCCGTATGAGGTGGGCGGACGCGGCGCTTTGGGAGATATGGCGTGTTATATGGGGTCAGGAGGATTGCAGAAACAATTCTGGACAACTCAGGAAACTTATGACTGGCTATTCACTCAGTTTGCGCCAACTAGCACCAAGCGCTTCAAACGAGAGCCATCCCGCATGATAGATTTTCTGGGATATATCAAAAAAGATGACTCGGCTGTTCAGATCGAGCCTTGGAAATCCTTCACAGATTCATCAACCGTAGCCTGCACTGCTGCCGACACCACAGGATATTGGCTTGCAGCTTTATCCGAAAGCGGTGAGGTATTGGCAAGTCAGAAATTGGATATCAGATTCTGGACATTGAATAATCCGCCTGAGCCGATTGATCCGGCTCCGTTCAAAGGAGCCATGTGTTTTCCTGACGGGGTTGTCAAATTTCAGATCAAAAAGGGCGATACCGTATTGAAAGAAGTGCCGGTCAGTGCCAACGCGCCGACCATTTCTTTGACAGCTACGCCCTCAAATCCGACAGGAAAATTCACAATCAAATGGACAGCAAGCGACGCGGATGCCGGAGACAGTCTGACCTACAAAGTCGAATATACACCGAATGCTGCTGATGTTTCCAAATGGATGGTGCTGGAAGACGGACTTGAGGCTCCTCAGTGGGAGGAAGATTTTAGCGAACTCCCCGGCGGAACCAATGCCAAAATCCGTGTAACTGCCACAGACGGCGTTTTAAGCGCAACAGCCGAAAGTTCCGCATTTACCGTACCTGTCAAATCCCCCGAAGTCTTTCTGGATGATCCCGAATGGGGCAATTCTTACGAAGATGGCGATCAGGTGGAGTTGGAAGGAGAAACCTATGATTTGCAGGATGAACGTCTGCCGGATAACAAGTTGGAATGGTCTTCCAATCTCGGCAATAAAAGCGGAAGTAAAATCATCGGATACGGTTCACGGCTGATTGTCAGCAATCTGCTTACAGGTGAGCATACCATTACGCTCAAAGCCACCAACAGCGCGGGAAAAGCAACCGTCAGCAATCCTCTGACAATTTATGTCGGCAATATCAGCAATCAGTATTCGGATGCCAATCCGTCAGGTGATCTGACCGTAAGCAATAACTACAAAAATCTGAATACTACTGTCAAAGTTCCGAAAGCCTCGATTGTCAAAAACAGTTTTGTGATGTTCGAAGCTTTAAAAAAACCTTCCTCTGCAACTTCTCCGACCAATGTTCCGACAACCGGACTTCCGGCAAATTATCGGCATATCGGACGATATTTCAGTCTGACGGCTGAAACCGAAGAGGGCGATGATAACTGGACAGAAGTCGGCGATTTGGGAAAAATAAACCTGAGCATTGCAACCGGGCAATTGAACAACATCGATCCTGCAACACTCGGATTGTATCGCTGGGATGATGTTCAGAAAAAATGGGTGAGTGCCGTATCAGGATGCGGAACGTCATCGGTCAACGGGAATACACTGTCCGTTCAGATATGTAAATTCGGAGAATTTTCAGTGATCGGCACAGCACCTCAGCCTGTTGTTCCCGATACAGGCGGTGGTGGTTATTATATCCCTCCCACGCCTTCGGCTCCGACAATAGGCGTCAGTATTTCAGGAGTATCTGTATCCCTATCATGGCCCGCTGTTGCATCTGCAAAAGGCTACAAGCTGCTGTATAGATTTGATTTTTATGGATTATTTACAACAATTGACATCGGCAATGTAAGCTCTTTTTCACAAGAGTTGTGGGAAGGCATAGAGTTCGATGTGGCAATCAAGGCGTACAACGAATATGGGGATGGTGAAGCTTCGGAAGTAAAGCGCATCAAAATTCCCAAAACCCATCTTCATATCGGTATCGTAGGAGATGATCTGAAGATGAAAATTCCATGTGCCGAGTATAAAGGCAATCAGTATGAGATGAGCTTAGTTCCTGATTCCGTAGCCGATCTGACATGGGGCATTGATCTTGCTTCGTTTAAGCAGATTTACGGCAAGGGGGCAAATTGTCTTGCCGTAGGCGACAATCTGAATCTGAAGTTGGATGCTGAATACAACGGCAGTCAATACAGCTTTATTCTCAATCATTCCGGTGGATTATTCTGGAAAATGGATAAAGGCTCTTTCAAGAAGAATTAAGCGTCTTAAGCAGTGTTAAGTGTTATGAAGTCTCTCCTTGACTCCGCATAACACTTAACACATAATGTCTTCGTTCCGATGACGATAAAAGCCGCCGAACTTCACAAAATTGTTTTGAACCGATAAAATTAAAGGATGAAAGGGAAACGTATGAAACGTATCGTGTGGATGAGTATTGTGATGATCTGCCTGATGATCGGACAGGCGTATGCTATGGACATCAGCAGAATCGAAGTGAATCAGGCATTGGGTTATCAGAAAGACAATCGTCTCAATTTTGTGGCGGGCAAGGATACTGTCATTCGGGCGTTTCTGTCCGAAGCAGTTGTCGTGAATGCGGCTCAGACTTGGGCAAAGGTGAATAAGGACGGCACGCAGGTGGTTCAGCTTGAGCCGAAATCATCGGAAGGCGCTGTCAATGTCGTGGATTTTTTATGTCCGAGCCGTGAGGCATGTGGGAACTGGGCTGCTGGAACCTATACCTTCGAAGTAAGTGTGAACAATGCCGTGAAAAAAGAACCGGCTGACGGCAGCAGCAACAGCTATGTGTTCAAAGCCCGCAGACCTCTGAACGTATTGGCGGTGGCGATCAAAGGCAATTTCGGCGGGACGGTGAAAACGGTCGATGGCGACAAATGGAAAACCATGTGGAAGTTCATGGCATCGGTGTATCCGACAAGTATCAGATGGGAAGTCCGTAATGAACTGGATATTTCGGGTATCGATCTGAATACCGAATCCGGTTTGAATAGCGCAATGGAAGCTTTATCCAATATGAATCCGACACATTGCTCGGCAAACAAAAATGCCGAAGGCTGTTACAATGCGATTGTCGGTTTTTTGCCGGAACTGCTTTATCCCGGAACAGATAAAAGACTTCAGGGACTGAGCAACGGCATTATCAATCTTGTGGTTGCCGGGGATGAAGATGCTCCTGCCACGATTGCCCATGAAATCGGACATACTTTCGGGCTGGGAGATACTTATGATGATCCGATGTCATCACTCAAATGCAGCGTCAATCCAGCGCCAGACGGCTTCAAGGGGAGAGATATGGATACGGGTGAGCCGACATCGTGCAAAGCCGGCAGAGTCGCTTTGGAAGGAACATCATCCGCCCTGATTCCGGCAGAGCAGCATCCATATGAAACTGACGGCAGAGGTGCTTTAGGCAACATGGGCTGTTATATGGGCAGCGGCGGAAGAATGGCGCAGTGGTGGACCACTCAGGATGCCTACGATCATCTGTTCAATCAGTTCGCGCCGATTTCCGATGCAAGCAGAAGCAGACGCAATTCTCCGCAGCGTCTGATCGAATATTACGGCTATATCAGCAAACAGAACGCTGTAAAGCTTGCGCCGTGGCACACGTTTGAAAGCACCGAGACGGTTACCGACAGTCAGGGCAAATATATGATCGTAGCTCTTGACAATAAAGGAGCAATTGTAGCCACCAGTGCCTTGGATGTAAAATTTTATATTCTGACCAATCCGCCGAGAGAAATCGATACCGCGCCATTCGAAGGTGCGATCCGCTTTCCCGAAGGAACGGTGAAGTTTCAGATCAGAAACGGCAGCGCGATCCTGAAAGAGATAGCCGTCAGCGCGAATGCACCGACAGTTACGCTGACCGATGCGCCGACCAATCCTGATAGCAAATATACCATCAGATGGCTTGGCAGTGATAAAGACGGAGATAAGCTGAGTTATACTGTGGAATATAATCAGGATGCAAGCAATCCCAATTCCGAATGGATGGTACTGGCATCGGATATTGAGCAGACACAATGGGAAGAAGATTTCAGCAAACTGCCCGGCGGCAGTCATGCCCGAATCCGAATAACGGTTTCTGACGGCATTCTGACCGGATATGCGGAAAGTGCGGAATTTACTGTACCGATCAAAGCCCCGGAAGTGTTTATTTATGACCCGGAATGGGGATTTGCATACGAGGAAGGTGAAGATATTCTTCTGGAAGCCGACGCGTTTGACCTTCAGGATGATTGGCTGCCGGATGACAAGCTGGAATGGATTTCGAATATCGGCAACAAAAGCGGAAATACGGTTATCGGAAAGGGTTCCGATCTGATTGCGGATGATCTGAAACCGGGAATCCATACCATCACTGTCAGAGCGACGAATAAGTCTGGCAAAAGCACGGTCAGCAAAGCCATCTTGCTGTCTGTAGGCAATCAACTCAATGCACCGGTACTGACTGTGTCTGTATCCGGGACAACAGCATCTGCATCGTGGACTTCCATTCCAAATGCAAAGTACAAATTTTATTATAAATTTGATCTGAACTCCGATTACACCATCGTTGATGTCGGAAATCTGACCAGCATCCCTTCGGTTGTATTGCCGGAAGGAATGATTGTGTATATCGCGGTTCAGGCATACAATAACACCGCTCTGAGTAACCTTTCAAATCTCGGATACATCAGCATTCCGGTAAGTTCGCTGAATATCGGAAATGTGGGAAGCGATCTGAAGATCAGCCTTCCCTGCGCGCAGTATCTGGGAAATCAGTATCAGTTCGATATGAATTATTCCTCTGCCGATGCACTGAGATGGAATATGAATCTGAGCAGTTTCAAGCAGATTCAGGAAAGCAGTACCGCATGTCTGGCAGTGGGCAATGATCTGAAACTGAAGCTGAAAGCCGGATATGCAGGTTCGACATATTCGTTCACACTGAATTACGATCCGACATATCAGGCTGCACCGCTTTCGTGGAAAATGGATCTCAGCTCATGGAAAACAGAGTGATAAGATGATCTGAATCGGAAAATTTAAGGGATGAACGGGTGTTGAAATTCGTAAATCCCTTAATTTTACTTTGTCAACTTATCAGACATGACCCGCATACCCGGATTGAAATCCGAGCCTTCATCACATTGCCGTTTCACGGCAGGGGAATACAGGCGTGGGTTTTAACCCATGTGGGAATTTCGGGTTCGGGATAACATGACAAAGTAAAATTAAATTATATCAAAA